>JAFGTH010000129.1 GCA_016934225.1 Lentisphaerota bacterium
TGAAAATGAATATGAGGCACAATTTGGCCGGCGATTTCGCCGTTGGCTTGTGTTACGTTGATACCGCTAGCGCCGAGACTTTTGATTTGGGCGCGCGCGATTTTCTGAACTACAAGAATGACTTGTTGCAGCACGTCGGCGGGAGTGTCCATAATAGGATTGCAATGCATTTTGGGAATGACAAGCGTGTGACCTTTTGTTACCGGCGCTATGTCCAGGAAAGCCAGAACATTATCGTTCTCGTACACTTTGCAACACGGAACGTCACCTGCTACTATTTTGCAAAATATACAGTTGTTCATATGCCGTCAGAATGTTGATTCAAGCGCGAGAAGCACACGAGCCTCGGCGGGAAAGGAATTATCATCAAATTGTCCCATCTTGGAACTCATCATGGCAGCTACATTTACATGAATAACTCCGAACCCGAGTCCGACGCCAAGAGAGTAGATGATTCCCGGGTCCGTTTCCGACAAGTTTTTTGAGACGCCGCCTTGAAGGGAAATACCTTTTGTTGGAGCAAGCGCCACGCCGATACCGGCGAATCGCGAGTTGTATCCCTGGATTACTGTTTCGTTTTCAGTGAGATCGAGATCGAAACTCGCGCGCAATTTTCTTTTCAAAAGAGCGGCTTCTACTCCGGCGCGGAGCTGCATATTTTCGTCAATGGTATTGCCCTCCACAGTGTCGAAGGACGGCGAGTTGATGTTTTTTACCACTAATCCGGCGGATAAAAGATCGGCGGGCGCGATGTATAGAACGCCCAGATCTACTCCGAAATTGTTATCTTCCATATCCATGCGCGACAGCTTGTTGTCAAGGTTGCCCGAATCTCCGACATCTTCAATATTAATAGAGCCGTCGAATGTTGTAGCGGACATGAACTTTACGGCTCCGCCGACATTCAACTGGTGTCCGGCAAATGATATCTTTTGCGCATAACCCAGTGGCACCTCGGTAAGAGCAATACCTTTGAAAACGATTTTTGTTTCGTTGTTGGCTATCGAATTTGGGTCCGATGGCAAGCTGATATTGATTCGTGTTCTGTCAATAATGGGAGCCACGCCTGCTTGCACATCGCTGAATGCGCCAACAGCCATGGATCCGGCAGGACCGATTCCGAATTGCACCGCCAACTGACCGCCGACGTCGAACATTGCTCCATCAGAGTCTTCAATGGCAAGGATTTCCGTTTTGATGCTGTCTGCTTCGGCGGCGATTGCTGTCGGGTTCATTTGGACGGAGTTCCAGTCTTTGTCGGCCAAGGAGTCAAGTCGCTCGGCTATGCCGGTATCGCGCCACAGTACTCCTATTGATCCCGTGATTCTAGGCACAGGACCTTTGATGGCGACTGCCGCCGGATTGTAATACAGAGCAAGCGTGCCCTGTGATGAAGCAACGCCGGTGCCGCCCATAGCGGTTGCGTTGTGGCCGAATACACGGAATTCGGATGCGTATATATTTGTCTGATAAAGGACAAAGCAGGCGAACATGGATATAACCGGCGCTATTTTATGTTTCACGGCATCCTCCAAGAATTAATAGAAAATTATGATTCTGAACTTAATACAACGGCATATTTCAAGCAAGATTTTTCTAGATGTCGGCGCTTGGAATTGCAGTTGCGGCACAGGAAACAAGCTATCAGCCCGAAGATTGCTCACTGCGCGTGCAATCTTCAGGTTAATCGGGGGAGGGGAACCGAACCCCCAGTGTCAACCTTATAGGTTACAGTCTTTTTGCCGAGTGTCAAAATTATTAACCTGAATATTCAGCAAAAGAAAACGATAATATCCGTATTTCCGTATTTTTGGGATAAGATACAAATTCTACTCAAGTACGTTTAGTTATAGACCGTACGGCAGGCGTTATCTGCGTACGATAGATGAGACTGTTTTTCCGTCAACCGATTCGATATCCAAGTCGCTGTAGCTCCAAATTGTCATGTTGGCTGTCTTTAATCTTGCCGGAGCCGGACCTATTATGTCAATGACTTCGCTCAATAACATCCCGATTCGCAGCTCGGCCGGTTCTGAGGCATGTTTTGGGATACGTTTGGCCGCTGTACGCGGTTTTTGTTCCGGTGACGGCTTGGGTATCTCGATTCTGAGGGGCAAAGCCGTGAATTCTGTCGGCTCCGGTTTTGTGTCATTATAAAGCGGAATCAATTTTGAAATTGGTCCACTGGTGTCGGCTTTGTAGTAGTAATATAGCCGGAAGGGCTCCTGTTCCAAATGATCATTCCCTAATGCTTCCAACATGGCTCCGGCTTTCTTCAGATTTCCGTGTTCCCACTCGTCTATTAATTCAAGTGAACTGAGCCACGATTGGCGTATAGGACAGTTCTTTTCTTTGCGATAGCCTGCGATCATTCGTCGGATCTTTTTTGGGACACCGGCTTTTCTCCACCAGCGTTTGTTGCGATCGCCATCCAGCTCGCTTTTTATGTATTCCATTGCGAGAAGATACTGGAGCGGTACGAGTGTGTCGTACCGTTTTGTCTCGAGGCAGGCCAAGCCGAACGAATATATTTGGTCAAGAGAACCGCCCCACCGAGGAAGGGTGACAAAAATCAAATCAATGTAAGCGTTCACATTGTCGAGTTCAACGGTTATTGTGCGGTCAAACCATAGCCGTTCAGTTTCGCCTTCACCGGCGAAACCCATGCCTGCAACGTTTATCATTTGCAAAGGCGCCATTAACTTGTTTGGTTCTTCTTCCCATGCTTCCGTCAGGTAAACTCGGGCGATCTCCATGTGTTTATTGAATTCTCGCCACCCTTTTTCAGTCACCGTATTGGCATAGTCGCCTCCTCTATGGGCCCACGCTTTGTAGTAGTGGTACATGCCTGTCATGACGTGTTTTTCGTACCACGGAATATCCGGATTTCCATCAACTGCGGCCCGGATCTGATCGAGATATGGCTGGGACCAAAGAGAGCAATTATCGAAGACGTTACGTATGTTCTTCAGCCATGCTTCCTCGTGTCCGAGTATATATTGCGTCTGAGCTATGGCCAGGATCGCTTGTTCGATTGCTTCACGAGCATACTCGTTGGCGTTTGGGTGTTTTGATTTGGCGAGGTCGCGTGGTGTCTGATAGCAGATTACTCGCGGGTAGTTGCCTTCTTTGAGCGACTTTGCGGTTTGTTCCATCAGCGGGAATATGCTTCTGTATTCCTCGTTCCTCAAGGCGTATACGCATCGGCCGTAACAGAAACAGACAACTGGATCGTTACAACCTAGTGTGTGAATTAGATAATGTCCTTTTTGCAGCATGTCTTCAGGTCTGATTTTGGACGTCTTGTCCTTGGCTGCAAAATCAATGTAGTTCTGAATATAACAAAGGGCCTGTTCTTCCCATTGCGGGTCTTTTTTACCGAGGCGTTTATATGGTTCAAGAATAATGGTATTGTAAAATTCGACGCTTTGGTATGACCGGCTTAACTTTGTTGCCTGATTCTTTTGATGTTTGATAGGCGCCGCCATTTGACCTTCTCCGCTATATGGCCTGGAACAGCCAATAAGCATCGCCCCCATCGCAAGAAGCATTCCTGTATTTATTCTCATGCCAGTCCTTTTGAACTTGATTATTGTGGATTATCATTGTTGGCGCGTCAATCAATACGCATTTTGGGAATGGCAAGGCTTCCATTCGTTTTATCTGTGAAATTTAGAAGATTTTGTTCGTTAAGAGTCGTATTTGACCGGAATCGGCAGAATTATGGTGAACTCCTTGCAGATCTGGCACAACCAGTGTCTATGTCTGGGGGATATACTGGTTAAGCGGCCAAGTATCGGGCAATCAGTCCAAGAACGAATATGGAAAGCACGAGCAGAAGCATTTTTTGTTCGTCGCCGGTTAATGCGCACCATGCCGAAATGATGGTTTTCAACAGGTTTGTGCGATTCATGAAATTTCGTCTATACTCTTAGTGTTCAGGATACGGCTATATTAACCAGTTTATTTGGGATAACAATAACCTTACGGATCGTTTTCCCACGGGTATACTTCGAAATCTGTTCCGAAGACATTGCCAGCCTTTCCATTTCAGCAGAATCGATGTCAACTGGAACAGTGATTCGTCCGCGCACTTTGCCGTTGACTTGCAGCACGACCTCAATCTCGTCTTTGGCCAGAGCGGCCACATCAACTTCCGGCCATTTGGCGTTGAGAATGCTCGATTGATTACCCATCTCATGCCAAATTTCTTCTGAAATATGCGGTGCGAAGGGCGAAAGCAGAACAATGAGAGCTTCCATTGCGGCGCGGTAGACGGCTTTCTTTAGGTCGCTGCTGTCGCCGGTTGTATGAGAATCGTCCATGGCATTGGAAAGCTCCATGATTCTAGCAATGGCAGAATTGAAATGGAATGCTCCATCCATATCCGCTGTGACATCACGAATGGTTTCATGGAGTTTTCTGTAAAGGTTCCGTTCGTCCGACGCCATTTCATTAATGTTGCAGGTCGGATATTCTGTTTCCTGAAGCAATGTCAAATTGTCGAAAACACGTCGCCACAAACGGCGCAGGAATCTTGAAGCGCCTTCGATGCCCTGATCGCTCCACTCGGCGTCTTTTTCCGGTGGACCGATGAAGAGCGTATAAAGGCGCAATGTGTCGGCCCCGTAATTGGTTACCAGATCGTCTGGGCTGACGACATTTCCTTTGGACTTGGACATTTTATACAATTGTCCGTCTTTGTCGCTGCGTTTACAGATCATGCCTTGAGTGAACAAAGCTTTGAACGGTTCACGGAAAGAGCAATAGCCTGCGTCATGTAATACTTTGACAATAAATCGGGAGTAAAGGAGGTGAAGCACTGCGTGTTCAATGCCGCCTATGTATTGATCAACAGGCAGCCAGCGATTTACGTCGTCAGTGTTGAATGCTTTATCCGTTAATCGAGGGTTCACATAGCGCAGGAAATACCAGCAGGAACAGAGCCACTGTGCGATTGTGTCGGTCTCTCGGCGTCCGTCTTTTCCGCATTTCGGGCATTTTGTGTGGATAAAACCCTCGTGAGAGGCAAGAGGGTTTCCGTGTTCGATATTAAAATCAACGTCATCGGGAAGCAGTACCGGAAGTTCGTCTTCGGGCACCGGAACGGCGCCGCAATCGGGACAATGTACTATTGGTATGGGTGCGCCCCAGTATCGTTGCCGGCTGATCAACCAATCTCTGAGGCGGTAATTGATGGTAAAATCGCCAAATTTGTTGTCCTTGGCGTATTGGATTATATCGTGAATAGCCTTGCGGTTATTTCGTCCGTCAAACAGACCTGAGGCAACAATAGGGCCGTCTTCGACATATGCCTCGGTCATTTTTTCAGCGTTAAGCGACATTTCTTCGTTCTGGATGACGATTTTAATTGGAATATCATACCGTTTTGCGAATTTAAAATCGCGCTGATCGTGGGCTGGCACGGCCATGACGGCGCCGGTGCCGTATTCCATCAGTACATAATTAGTGATCCATAAAGGCACCGAGTCACCGTTGTATGGATTTGTGACATGGAAACCGGTTGGCACGCCGTCTTTCATGGTTGCGTCATTCATTCGTTCGGCGGTAGAGGTCATGAGTTGTTTATTTACGAATTGCTCAATTGAGGCTCTGTTCAGACTTTTGGCCATGATCGTGGATACAAGCGGGTGTTCCGGTGCAATTGCCATGAAGGTCACACCGTATATAGTATCCGGGCGGGTTGTGAATACTGGGCAAGGGTCTTCGGTCTCGGTGATTTTAAAATTTATAATAGCGCCTTCAGAGCGGCCGATCCAGTTTGCTTGCATATTTCTGACCTTTTCAGGCCATTCTGACAGGAGTTTCAAATCATCGAGCAACGCGCCGGCGTAGTCGGTAATGCGGAAAAACCATTGGTTTAAATTTTTTTTCGTAACTGGTCGTCCGCAGCGCTCGCACGTTCCGTCGGCAAGCACTTCTTCATTGGCCAGTGTTGTGCATAAATCGCACCAATTTACCGGCGCTTTCTTTTGATATGCCAGATTGCGTTCAAAGAGTTTCAGGAATATCCATTGAGTCCATCGGTAATACTCCGGATGACATGTCGCTATTTCCCTTTCCCAATCGTATCCAACGCCCCATGATTGAAGCTGTCGTTTCATTTTCGCTATGTTGTCTGCAGCTGATTGTTTTGGGTGGATTCCTCGGTCTTTGGCGGCGTTTTCAGCGGGCAAGCCGAAAGCATCCCATCCCATTGGCGACAATACATTGAAGCCGCGCATGTTCTTGTAGCGTGTAACAACGTCGCCGATGATATAATTGCGGCCGTGACCGACGTGCATTGTTCCTGACGGGTAGGGGAACATAGTGAGACAGTAGTACTTGTTGCGGTACTGTGACGTGTCAACGTTGAAAACATTGTTATCTGTCCAGTATTTTTGCCATTTGGACTCGATTTCAGAAAAAGGATATTTTTCTTTCATTGAAATGCCGTATGACTAATAAGGGATATCACTTCTTATGGAAAGGTTCGACACGCTCCATCGTCGGCACTCGATTGCCTGCGAGGTTATTATTCTCAAAATCGCCCTCGAACTTGCGGCCATCCGCAGTGATATAAATTCCGCGTCCCCACATCTTGTTTTGACGCCACTGGCCTTCATAAACATCTCCATCCGAGAAGGTATACTTGCCTATTCCGTTGACGAGGTTGTTCTTTTCCCACATACCTTTAATAGTGTTGCCGTTGGCGAATGTATATGTTCCACGCCCCCACATCATATCGTCTCGCCATTCTCCCTGATACTTTTCTCCGTTCGGGAAAATATAGACGCCGTTTCCGTGTTTATTTCCGTTGACCCAATTGCCGTCATAGATTTCGCCGTTGTTGAATGATAACCGGCCTTTGCCGTGCATTTTTCCGTTCAGCAATTCGCCTTCGTATTTGGCGTTGTTATTGTAGATAACCGTCATTTTTCCGGATTGGCCTGCAATATTCGCGTGAGAAATGGTTTTAGAAGATTGCGACGCCACGCCAGGTCGGTTGCTGGCATAAGTTTGTTGTGTTCGCGTTTGATTGGCATGCTGTTGGTTGTCAGGTTCTCCGGCGGCAATAGTTTCCTCGAGCAACTCGCGTACGTTCTTGCTCTTGACCAATCTCAGCGGTGTTGTGCCGTCCTTATCGGCTGCGAATATATCTGCGCCGTTTAATACGAGAAGGCGAATAATATCTCGGCTGTCTTTTTGTATGGCAATATGCAGCGGTGTTGTGCCGTCGTCGGATCTGGCGTTAATTGTGGCTCCGTTTTCGATCAGGATCTTCGCTACGGAAGCGGATTTTCCGAGAACCGCCCAGTGAAGAGGCGTGTTGCCTTTCTCTGAGATGGCATTAACGTTGGCGCCTTTGGCAATTAAAAGCTTGGCGATTCCGGCAGCGGATTTCATTGCCGCCCAATGCAGCGGAGTCGAACCCCTGTCTGTGCGCAAGTCAACATCAGAGCCTTTTTCGATAAGGATTTTGGCAATATCTTCTGCTTGATATGCGGCGGCCCAATGCAGCGGCGTCGAACCGCCCTTTATCCTGATATTGGCGCGTGTGCGTGTGTTCTCTGAGAGGAGTTCACGTACGCGGGTTATGTCGCCGTTTTTTATCGCTGTGTGCATTTCCATGGCATCTGGTTGTGCGACGGCGGATACTGAAAGCATTGCCAGCAGTAGGATTTTAGAAAGGAAAATCAGTTTTTTTGTCATTGATGCATTCTCTTCTTGCAAGGCAAACTTTGTATAATACTAGTTGTTGAACTCCGATAATGCAAGAAAGGAAGTTCTTGAGCGCCTCTCTTCCGGATAGACCTTGTTCGGTAAACCTTGTGAATGCCTGCTGAACATTATTGTGACCGAGTGTTTCTTTCTGATGGCAGAGCCTGCTTATTGCCCGGAACGCATTATGACTTGCCGCAATCATTTTTCATGATTCCAGTTTTGCGGATTACAGCGGTTATGGGCTGCTGTCGCGTGGGTCCGGTTTGTTGGGTTCATGCATCGGTTTTTTCTTTGCTAGAAGATTCTTTAGAATTTGGAACAGAGAAGCGGAATCTGTGGCATCTTCGATACGAGTGCGGTTTCCCCGTGACGCCAACGTTGTGGCGATGGACGTAAGCACCTGAACATGGACATCTTCCGCTCCGAATGGGGTCGCAAGGAAGAACACGTTTTTGACAGGCAGCTCGTCGGGTTCATCCCACGGAATTCCGTTCCGAGACCGGCCGAAAGCGATAACCGGGTTTCTTAAGCCATCCACACGCGCGTGGGGGATCGCAATTCCGTTGCCGATTGCAGTCCCGAATTCTTGCTCGCGCGCCAGCGCATGCTCAATGAGTACCTGTGCTCCTGGCGAACCAACTTGGTGCGCAATGGTGGATGCAATTTCCCGGATGACCTCTTCGCGTGTTGTACCTGCCAGCTCCGAAATGATCGTTTCGGGCATCAGGAACTGTGCCGGTTCAACGCTTCGCCGATGGGCCAGGGATCTTACCATCCATGGCCCCATGATCACCGAGGAAAACACGGCGCTGAATACGATGGCAATGAACACTGCAGGGGTTATGAGTCCGGTCTCAAGGGCCAGTAGAGCTACGACGATTTCCATCATTCCGCCTGGTGTGTGCGCGATTGCGATAAGGTCACGATTGATGCGAGGAACTTTGGCCCACGACACTCCGATCCAAGCGCCAAGGTATCGGCCTGTGATGCCCACCACGCACATAAGTGTGACAAGGAGCAAATCGAAATCCGACGCAAAATCAATCTTGAGTCCGATATTTGCGAAGAACAATGGCACGAACAAGGAGTGAACCATCTGCGAAATTATGCCACGCGTTCGTTCGGACACGCTTTTTGCTTCACCAACGACCACACCGGCAATAAAGAAACCAAAGAGTGCGTGGACGCCCATCATTTGCGTGAACGATCCAAACAGCAGTCCCAGCAACACTGTGATCGTCAGTGAGGTTGCAGGTTCGGGAGCGTTCATTTGTTGCAGCGCGTTGAACGTCTTTGTGGAGAGTCGCCGTCCAATCGTCAGTGCCAGAAGAGCAAAACCCACGGTGGTGGCAAACACAAAGGCAATGGGGCCGATCGTGGTGGTTGCTGTTGTGAATATGCCTAGAATAATAGTGAACAGGACCCATCCGATAATATCATTGACCGTCAGAGCGGACATAACGAGGAACCCCAAGTCTGTCTTCAGCACATTTATATCGTGTAGCACGCGTGCGGCTACTGGCATGGCGCTGATGGTCATGACCGTTGCCATGAAAAGCGAAAACACAATTCGTTGATCGGGGTTGACCATATAGCGATCCGGCAGAAAGATTACTGCGAAGAAAGCAATGATCATTGGAATGATGATATCGGAGACGGCAATCAGAAGCGCGCTGCCGCGTTGCCGCCATGCGATCGAAAAGTCAATTTCCAATCCCGTGTCCAAAAGAAGGAGCAAAACCCCAAGCCATGCAATGGTGTCCAGCATGGCTTGTTGAATCGCGTCCGGCGGAAAGAGCGCTGACTGCAGACCTGGCAGAAAACGACCGAGCAGCGTGGGGCCAAGAAAAACACCGACCAAGATTTCGGCTGTTAATGCTGGTTGCTTCCACCGCCGAAACAACTCGCCTAACCCCCGCGCACATCCCATAAGAACGAAGACCTGAACCAGGAAAAGAAAGATATGTGATTCGGAAAGATAGTTCATGTGTGTTCTGTCTTCTCAAAGCTCAATATTTATGCCTCGTGCGCGCTGTCAAATCTTTTGTTTAGAAACAATAGTTCGGCAATACTTTCGTTTCAGTCTGTATCTTTGGCGTAGCGTTTGTCGCCGACTTCCTCTTGAATACGATGCAATTCGCGTTTTAGTTCCGCCACGGTATTGCCATAGGCAGGATTATCATATACATTGTTAAGCTCATGAGGGTCTTTTTGCAGATCGAACAATTCCCACTCTGGCGTATACGATTCATCAATTGCTCCGGCCTGGCCCAGGGCATCGGCGTAATAGTAGATCAATTTGTAACGCTTCGTTCGAATTCCGTAATGGGCATATACGTTATGGTCGGCTTTATGCATCCAATAACGATAATACATTGCTTGCCGCCAATCCGGAGGTGTATTGCCCTGTAGGACGGGCAGGAAACTTCGGCCTTGAAAATCAGGTGGTATTGGAATTCCGGCCAGGTCCAGGAACAAGGGCGCAAAATCCACATTTAGGATAATATCGTCATTCACTGTGCCAGGTTTTATTTTTTCTGGATATCGAAGGATAAACGGCATACGTAGAGATTCTTCGTACATAAAGCGTTTATCAAACCAACCGTGATCACCCAGGAAAAAGCCTTGATCTGATGTATAGATAACGAGCGTATTTTGAGTAAGTTTCTCTTTGTCTAAGTAATCCAAAACGCGTCCGACGTTGTCGTCAACACTGGCTATCACCCTAAGGTAATCTTTAATATATCGTTGATATGCCCAACGACGTAATTCGTTTTCCGGCATTTCGTCCTTGGCGAAATCGCATTTGAGATCTACGTTCAACATATGCAGTCCTATGCGCATTTCCGCTGCGGCAGCTGCTGAAGCGCGGTTGCTATAATCGTCATAAAGAGTTTCTGGTTCGGGAATGTTTTCGTTTAAGAACATATGCGCATGTTTTTCGTCCGGACACCATGGGCGATGAGGCGCTTTGTGATGATAAAGCAGACAGAAGGGACGGTTTCGATCTCTTTTCTTCAGCCAATCAAGACTCATATCCGTGATAAGATCTGTAACATAACCCTGCACTGTGCGTTGGATGCCGCCGGCTGGCCCTTTAAAAATAAATTTGGGATTATGATAATGACCCTGGCCGGGTAGAACGGCCCAATCATCGAATCCTGTTGGGCAATGATCCGGCCCTGTGCCTAGATGCCACTTTCCAAATATGGCAGTTTGATAACCTTTTTTCTGCAGCAGTTTGGGAAACGTTTGCAGACGATTATCCATTAGTGTGGAAAGAGTCGTAACGCCGTTCACGTGATTGTATGTTCCGGCGAGAATTGTTGCACGGCTGGGTGTACAGATAGAGTTTGTGCAAAAGCAATTGTCGAATCGCATGCCGTCGGTGGCGATACGATCCAGATTAGGCGTTTTATTGATACGGCTTCCGTAACAGCTCAATGCATGTGATGCGTGATCATCGGACATGATAAAGATAATATTAGGTTTTGAATTACTCATTTCGCGTATTCCTGTTCTTTAGTAGCCGAATATGTTGTTATTCGGCAAATGTTGGAAACGTGTTGCGATAAATATTTATAGATTACTATAGCTTGCTCTGAAAATTGTCAAATAACGCAATTTGTGTCAAAAGCAAAACATCAATACCGCAATTGCGACAAGTCGTAAGTTTAAGATAGCGGCAGGAATGACAGAACCGCGGAACAACTGGCTCTTACACGAGGATTTGTGACAAGAGCCAATTGATGAAGGATATTCCGGTTCTTGTTGATTAACAATGCCGTACATTCTGTAATGTTGTTAAAACGCTCAGAACTATCGAATTTCGAGTCAGTTAATGAAATGCGTGATTCCTGCACTGACCGGCTATGTTGATTCTGCGTTATTTAAAAATTGGAGCCAGCTCCCGGGCTTGAACCGGGGACCTAGTGATTACAAATCACTTGCTCTACCAACTGAGCTAAGCTGGCATTACGCCAAGCGACATCCGGCAGCTCGCATTCGGTGGTTTGCCCGCTCAAGTGAAGGAAGAACACTTTTGCAATATTTCACAGAATTTACGAGCGCAAATATTAAACCGGCTACACGAAACTGAGTGCGATACTATAAGTGTACGTGAAATGTCAGTCAATCCTGATTCGACACTATTACATATCTCGTGTATTACCTTTTTTAGTTGTCTAGTCTTCTGATTCTGGTAAGGTTTTCTCCCCGATTTGTTTGAGCGCCCATCGTCTATCGGACAGGACACCAGGTTTTCATCCTGGTAAGCGGGGTTCGACTCCCCGTGGGCGCGCCA
>JAFGTH010000130.1 GCA_016934225.1 Lentisphaerota bacterium
CGCATAACATGGTCATTGAGATACTCGGCGCTGAGTCATTGGGTGTGCGAGGCCTTTGTTGCCTGGTCACAACGGGGGATCGCAGGATTCTGATTGATCCCGGCGTGGCGCTCGGTTACCGACGCGGCGGCTTGCCGCCCCATCCGATTCAAATTGCTGCCGGAGAAGACGTGCGCAAAGCTATTGTAAACAGGCTGGCGCACGTAACCGATGTGGTCATATCGCATTTTCACGGAGACCATATGCCTTTGACAGACGCCAATCCCTATCAATTAGCCATGGACAGCGTGAAAGATCTCTTGCGCAAACCGCAATTGTGGATGAAACAAAAGGACGGCGACGCGTCACTCATTTCGAACAGACGAGATTTGTTCCTGGCGGCTCTCGAACGATCCGCATCGCCGTGCAACGGCCAAACGCACGGCTTGCTCTCTTTTTCCGAGCTCATGCCGCATGGTCTCGAACATAATCCGATGGGAACCGTAATAATGACCCGTATTCAAGAAGGAAACGAAGTCTTCGTGCACGCCTCGGATATTCAACTCCTTTCAGAGGCGCCAATAGCGCAGATTATTAAATGGTCTCCGACGATATTGTTTGCAAGCGGACCAGCGGTATACAGGGGATTGCCTCGCGACGAGCTTCAAAAAGCGCACGATCGCGCTATGGAATTGGCGCGCAATATCAACGTTTGCATCTTGGATCACCATCTCCTGCGATGCAGTGAAGGCGTACAATGGCTGAACGACCTGCAGGCCGAAACCGATGGCAGGATAATGTGCGCAGCCGATTTTATGAAAAAAAGACGTCGTTTCCTCGAAAGCGAACGAGCTGAACTATACAAACAATTCCCCGTGCCCGATGAATGGCACAAACAATATGCCTCCGGCAAGGTTACCACCATAGAGTTCCGCAATCTCAATGCATAACGGAAAGAAACATATATTGCCGCAAGAGACACGAAATATGTGCAAATGGTATCCGGTATGTCCCATGAAAACGTTTTATGAACGCGGTGTTCTGGATAAACACTGGATTGAACAATTCTGTTTCGGCAATTATGGCCGCTGTATACGTTATCAAATGGAGGAAAGCGGCAAACCGCATCCCGACAACATGCTGCCTGACGGAAGCATTAACGCAAAGCTCCCAAAAACAACACAATAGCCTCCACACCCCCGACAGTCGTGATATGCAAGACGGCCGAAGACCCACCTGCCTGCGCCAATACTTCGGCAGACAGGCAACCAAACAGGCCCCGGCCCAGTCTCAAATCGAAGATAACAAACGCAATATCGAAGCCATTAGTCAAAGGCGACAAGTCGAAAATGAAAGGCCACAAGGAACTTCGCCCATTATTGCTTACACATTCGACTACGGCCTGTAACTTGCGTTCTTGGCCGCCATTGATTGGGACGTCAGCATTTCCCTGCTTTTTACAAATGATACAAATGAATAAGACGCTAACCGGCATTGCGAAACAATTTACTTTGTAGAATCCGGTTTGACCGCAGGTTTTAAATTAATTTTTTTCTTTACCATTGTTATGGCATTAGAATAAAGTTATTGCAGTTGAACATTAAGCGATTTCCGTCCTTGCAACGGACAAATTGAACGCAATTTTTACGGATACAAAATGTCAAAAAACGTTATAGACACAAAGAAGCTGAGCGCTGCGATGGAAGATTACCTTGTGATCATCCACAAGTTCCAGCAAACAAAACGATTCGCGCGCGTCAGCGATATTGCCTCCGGTCTCGGAGTAGCCAAATCAGCGGTGACGGCAGCTTTGCAGAATCTTTTTTCTTCGAAACTGATCAACTATCAACCCTATGAACCCGTGACCCTCACCCGTGAAGGAAAACAGCAAGCGCAAGAAATCCAACTGCGGCACCGAGTCATTCTCAACTTTCTTCATGAAATTCTGGCAATGGACATCCAAAAGGCGGAGTCAATCGCGCATAAGATGGAACATAGCATTGAAGCCTTGGCGCTTGAGAAATTTGTTTGTTTCCTTGCCTTCATTCACACGCGCTCCGACAAAGGCAAAATGTGGCGTAAAGATTTTCAGGATTTTATGCAAAAAGGCGCGAGAAATCGCACGTGCAAGGAATGTATAAACGAATACATTAATCGGACGCGCAGTGAAATTGAAATCGCGTATCCACAATAACAAAAAGGAGTACTACCGACATGCTAAAATGGATAAAAGATGAGAAAGAAATACAAAAAGTCACTGATGAACATGCGGATTATTTTGTCCTCGTTTTCTCAGGCAGTTTCTCCGACTCAGCTCAAAGGGCAATTGAAGAACTGACTAAATTTTCTAAAGATTACAAAGACATTCCTCTTTATGCTTTGGACGTGCAAAAAGTCAAGAACGTCCATCAAAAATACGGAGTCGAGAGCGTACCGACTGTTTTGGTAATAAAAAAAAGACAAGAAGCAAACAGATTCACCGGCGTTGAAAGCGCAGCATTTTATGCAACACAGCTTGCCGGCATGGCCCCCGTCCACGTGGCTCGGCCGACAAAGAAAAAAGCGTTAAGAGTAACGGTGTACACCAGCCCGGGATGCCCACCGTGCGGTATGGTAAAAAAGTATTTACAGGAAAACGGTATTCCGTATAGAAGTATTGATATCTCGCGCGACGAACGCGCTGCCCGTGAGATTGTAAGGCGCAGTGGGCAACAAGCAGTCCCGCAGATTGATATTAATGGGCGAATCGTAGTAGGTTTTGATAAAGGTAAATTGGCCGGCCTTTTGGGAATTACTAATAAGAATGAAAGGACAGAAACATGAAAATACGCCCTATGAACGGACGTGTCGTTGTTCAACCAATAGAAACTTCTGAGACTAAAAAGGGTGGAATCATCATTCCGGATTCGGCTCAGGAAAAACCGAGCGAAGGCAAGATTATCGCCGTGGCCGAGGACGCCACCGAAGAGGTCGCAGTCGGTGATCGTGTGATTTACAAAGAACACAGCGGCACCGAGGTCAAAATATCAGATAAAAAATACGTGCTCCTGGAAGCGGATGATTTGCTGGCCAAGCACATAGCAACAGACGCAATACCTGACTGACCTGCCAGGCTTGCCGTTGTTGATATATCTGATCCAAGAGTCTGTTTGTTTATAGATCGCTTGCGGCGGTAAACGTCAACCGGATTACAAACGACCGAGTAAAATCTTAAGCATTGGTCGTGTGCCATCTGTATATGATTGTAAACAGTATGGCGGCGGCGACCCAAAAATCGTCGCCGCCATACTGTATAATCAGCGTCTGTCGGTTTGTTCTGTTCTGCATTACTTTAAGTGCTTGCGGTAACAACAACGCCAAAATTGCGCGAAAGCGGCAAGTAAAAACGCGGTTTTTGCGCGGCCCAACCGATACTCAATCGTTCGATCGCTTCATCATTGTCCGGTTGAAAAATTCAGGAATGCCTGTACACCGGTCATAATCATCTGGGCGGCAATGGCTGAAAGAATAAGCCCTGTCAATTTGCTTAGAATGGCAATGCCACGATTGCCCAAAATGCTCTGAATGAAAGAGCCCGCAAGCAAAATCGCGCCCACACTTGCAACAGCGGCAATCATCGCCAGACATCCGACAATTTTGGCGGAAATATTATTCATTTCTGTGCCCATGACCAGAATGGTTCCCATGGTTGCAGGACCAACAATGATAGGAACGGCAAGCGGAACAACCGCGACATCCTCATCGCCGCTCACGGCAATGGAACCTTTGCCGTGAACAAGGCCAATACCCGATAGAAGCAGCAATATGCCGGCTCCAATACGAAAAGAGTCCGGTGTAATTCCAAATATGGAGAATATTTGTCTTCCAACAAAAAACAGCAACAGACAAATCAGGGCCACTGCAACGGATACGGATACAGCAAGTTTGCGGCGCTCTGCATCCGTGCGCTTCTCAGTAAAGCTAAGAAACATCGTAAGCGCAAAAAAGGGCGTAAGAACAAAAAACAGCTTCATCCAGAAATTTACGAATATGGTGACCATGGCCTATGCTTTCCTTTCTTTCTGTTGATCGGATATGCGCGCCGCTTGACGCAAATATTGCTCTATCCATATCGGTTTTCTTCTTCGCGTCCACCTGGCAAATCGCAACTTATCCCCGGTATAAAAGTTTCTGTATGCCTTGACAGGATCACCGGGCACCTTGTATTTCGCAGGCATCACTTGCGCAAATTCCGTTAATCCCAAAGATTCAAATGTCATCGTTTCGATTCGGTCCAATACATGAATCGAGGCATGTTGTCCGGATTTCCGGTATCTATATTTGTACTCGCGATTTAGCGCTCTGGCCAAACGAGTCAGCCATTGAAGATTATCGAAAGATTCGCCTGCCCAAAGAACGCAAGGATGTTTTGTATGAGTGGATTTATACGGAGTTGTGAAACCTTTCTTGTTGAGAACGGTGCAAACGATTTGCGTGCTTTCCAAAATCATTTTAACCACATGTTGATCGCAATGATAACGCGCACATCTGTCAATATTCATGTCGAGAACGAATATGTTCATTTCCCCAGATACCGGCGCGAAATTACGGACGAGGTATTCGGCGTTAACGACCCAAATCCTGGCAGTTCTGTAGCTGTTTTACATACCGATTTCAACAAAAATACTTTTATTGTCATCGAAAAGGCGCATCGAAACAATAACAAGGCGACCGGTGGAAAGAGTCACAAGTCAAAAGTAAAGACAGCCATCGGGCGGCAATCCCGGCGTTTATTTACGGAAGATTGCGGTCAGCGCAACGATTTCTTTCGCACAGCATACTCTCCGCCCCCGCCGAACAGCTCCTGGAAATGGCGGCTTGAAACCCACCGGTGTTTCAGATATATAGAATAATTCTTTTCTTTGGGCGATTAGCTCAGTTGGTTAGAGCGCCTGCTTCACACGCAGGAGGTCACAGATTCGAGTTCTGTATCGCCCACCATAATTATTTTCGCTGCAAACCGACATCGGCTTTTTGCCTTGATCTGCTGAATTTTCGCGGTTCAGAATCGGCCCGTCCGTAATGCCGTGCAAACTCTGCACTCAAGTGAATTTCCATGACCACCCGTTTCAAACTGCGCTATTGCGTCCGTGCAAAGATACGATTATTGTTGTGCGGCAGAATAAAACAGTTGATTTCCAATAGAATAGAACAGTGTTATAATCATAACGAAAGGAACGATTGATATGAAACGTGGTCACAAATGCGCCTTGGTCGTATTGATTTCTTGTTTGTGCCTATCAAGTCAAGCGACAGACATAACACCGTTTCAGTTCTCCGTGCTTGCGCCAGGCCAACTTTTTGGCAGCAATAAAAGTGTCGCAGGTCTTCGTTTGGGAGTAATCTACGCGAGAAACAAAAGTCTGTACGGCTTTGACATTGGAACAGGCATCAACTCGCTTAAAGAAGACCTCTATGGCTTTCAAATAGCCATGGTCGGCAATACGGCAAAATCCGCCAATGGATTTCAGATCGGCATCCTGGGAAATAAAACCGAACAACTACGTGGAGCGCAAGTGGGATTGTTCAACATGGCAAACGACGCAGCGGCAATCCAAATCGGAATGAACGCCAAAGTAAACGGCAATATGATCGGTATTCAGATCTCGTGTTCGCCGTTTTTTTGGGTGCCCGCCCTATCCGGCAACAGGGTACAAGACAGAATGCACGGCATACAAATCGGACTTGCATCACGAGCAACAGAAATGTACGGAATGCAGGATGGACTACTGGTCAACATGGCAACAATATGCCGCGGAACACAAATAGGGCTTGTGAACCTGACGCGCGATATGAAGGGAATTCAACTGGGCGGCGTCAACATCTTCATGCCACCGAATCTAAAACATCCAACGCCAAGCACGGGAACAAGCGTGACCGGTATTCAAATAGGCGCATTTAACATAGGCGGAAAAGTCAGAGGATTGCAAATAGGTCTGTACAATTCCGCCATGGATATGAAGGGCGTACAAATCGGCGCGGCA
>JAFGTH010000131.1 GCA_016934225.1 Lentisphaerota bacterium
CCGACCGTTTGTCCTGGCGTCAGTAATTCTGGGTCTGCTGATCATCATTGGCCTGTGCTTTTGCTTAACCTGCAAACTGGCTTTGGGAATCGGGATAGTCTTCGCAGCGGTTTCTTCCGGTTATTTTCTCTTTTTCTTTCGCGATCCCGAACGAATAAGCCCTTCAAACGATGAGATCGTTGTATCCGGAGCCGACGGTACAATCGCTTCTATTACCAAGCTGCGCGAAGATACTTATTTAAAGACAAACTGCGTTCGCATAAGCATTTTCCTGAGCCTCTTCGACGTGCATGTCAATCGCGCTCCCATAAGTGGAAAATCCGTTTTCCTCGGATATTTTCCGGGCAAACGCTTCTTCACATTCCAGGAAAAATCCTCGGAATTCAACCAACACAACAAGATCCTGATCGAAAACGACCGTATCAAATGCCTGGTCAATCAGATTGTGGGTCCTGTCTGCCGTCGAGTAGTCTATTGGCTGCCGAATGACAAACCGGCAAATGTCGCCATGGGTGAACGTATCGGAATGATGAAATTCGGCTCGCGACTGGATATCTATTTGCCGGCCGATAAGGTGGAAGCCACAGTTAAAAAAGGCGATAAAGTTCGCGCAGGCGAAACGGTCGTAGCTAAAATCATCGAGAAAACATCATGAACGTCGCGGTGCTCGGAGCCAGTAACAAACAAGATCGCTACAGTTACAAAGCTGTAATGCTTCTCAAAGAAAAGGGCCACTCTCCTTATCCAATCCATCCTATGCTGCAAACTATCGAAGGCATTCCAGTGTTCGCTTCACTTCGCCAGATTCCAGTGCGGCCGGATGTAGTGACTGTTTACCTTGCAGCCGCCAATCAGGAAAACATTGCGGAGGATATCATTCAAAGCCGACCACGACGCGTCATCTTCAATCCCGGCGCAGAAAATCCTGCGCTGGGAGAACGTCTTGAGTCATTAGGCATAGAACCGTTAAACGCCTGCACATTGGTTCTGCTCCATACCGAACAATTTGAAATAACGAAAAAATTTCCAAGTCGGATTTCCGCCGATCTCAACCCGCAAAACGCCGAAGACGGAAAACAAATAACATAAAAAGATCAACCAATGACAGAATCGGAATTGTTTGTTATAGAAAAGCAATTCGAGGGATACGTCGCCAGTTTCAAAACCGCCAATTCGACGCTCCCCCCTCCATTACAATTAAAGAAAGAACATTGCAAACGCGTCGCCGCTGAAGCACAAACATTAAGCGCTGATCTTGAGTGGGCTCTTTCCGAACAGATTTTGGCCGAAGCAATCGGGCTCCTGCACGATATAGGAAGATTCTCGCAATTCTCCGAATTCAACACATTTTCCGACGCCGTCTCAATAGATCACGGAGAACGAGGAGCGGCCGTGATGAATCAGTTAAACTGGCTGTCAAAACTACCGGATGAAGAACACCTCATCGTTATTGACAGCATTCGATACCATAACCGCCTTGCCATTCCTGATAATCTTTCAGACCGCAGCGCTGCATTTCTTCGCCTTGTTCGCGATGCGGATAAACTGGATATCATCGGCATAGTACTGAACGCCATGAAACAAAACGGATTCAGCGATTTGCCGACAATGCTCCCTAATATTGCAATGGATCGCACTCCATCACAACAATTCATAGACGAAATTGCCCGTCATAAAAGAGCATCGTTAAACAATGTGAATTCTTTGGCGGATTTTCTTCTGATGCAACTTTCGTGGGTATATGATCTGAATTATCCCGTAACACTTAAACGTTTTTACGATCGCAATATTCCTTCCAAAATCCTCAAATACCTCAACAACGACATCCGTATTCAAACTTTCGAAAAGGAAATTTATCGCTATATCATCAATCGCATCCATGAAGCAAATCAACCATACAAAATCAGAACCGCGCTATCGTGAAGCCGTTTAGCCTGCTTATTAAACCAGCGTCGGCTGACTGTAATTTGCGCTGCGCTTATTGTTTTTATCTCGACCGACGACAACTGTATCCCCAAACACCCATACACCGCATGTCCGATAAAGTCCTGGAAAGATTAGTCGCCTCGTTCATGGCAATTCCCATGTCGCAATATACATTCGGCTGGCAGGGCGGCGAGCCTACGCTGATGGGCCTGGATTTCTTCAAACGAGTTACCGAACTTCAACAAAAAAACGGGCGAACAGGCGCTATTGTAAGCAACGGTTTGCAAACAAACGGCATAAGAATCAATGACGAATTCGCGCGTCATTTGGCGCAATACAATTTTCTGGTCGGCGTCAGCGTTGACGGACCCGCCGAAATTCACGATCGCTATCGCCGGTTCGCGAACGGCCAAGGCAGTCATGCGCTCGTCATGAACGCACTGCAAACACTAAGAAGAAACCGGGTTGAATATAATGTTCTTACATTGGTGAATAATATCAACGTACAGCGCCCGTTGGACCTTTATCACTACCTTTGCGACCAGGGCGTACTCTTTCAGCAATACATCGAATGCGTCGAATTCGACGACAAAGGCCACCTTCGTCCGTTCTCTATTACCGGAGAACAATGGGGAGATTTTCTCTGCGCAATTTTTGACGAATGGTTTAAATACGACACCCGAAAAATATCCATCCGCCTTTTTGATTCCATCCTCGCCATGATGATGGACGGTATCCCAAATATTTGCGCCATGGGCACCGATTGCCGACAATATTTCGTGGTGGAACACAACGGAGATATATATCCGTGCGATTTCTTTGTGCGACCGGAACTTAAACTCGGGAATATTATGACGGATTCCTGGACTGAATTCCAAAACTCGGAACTTTACAGACAATTCGGCGAACGAAAACGGCGCTGGAATGCCAAATGCGATAACTGTCCATGGTTACGTTACTGCGCCGGCGATTGCCCTAAAAACCGGCCTTCCAAAGGCGCCGATCCAACACAACTCAGCATCCTTTGCCCGGGCTGGATACAATTTTATCAACACACAATCAGCCGATTCAAACAACTGGCGGATCAAATCCGAGCCGAAAAACAATTACAACAGATACAGGTTGAAACAATGCCACACATCCCCCATGTTAAAAAAATAAAACGAAACGATCCGTGCCCTTGCGGGAGTGGAAAAAAATATAAATACTGTTGCGGCGCAATAAAAAACACAAGAGAGACAAATATCAGATGACAATAACAAAAAACTATCAACGCATCAGAGCAGAAATTCCTGATTATGTGACAATCGTCACGGCGGCTAAAACACGAACAGCAGATGAAGTCAGGGAATTAATTGACGCAGGAGTCACCGATATCGGCGAAAACTACGTTCAGGAAACCGAGGAAATTCAAAAACAACTGGGCCACGATATAAAACGAATGCACTGGCACCTCATTGGACATTTACAGGCCAATAAAATCAATAAAGCCCTGAAATTGTTCGACACCATTCAAACATTAGACTCCATGAAACTCGCCAGCGCAATTAATAATCATTTGAAGCAAACCCTACCGGTCTTGATCGAGATTAATAGCGGACGTGAACCGCAAAAAACCGGAGTCGTGCCGGAAGAAGCGGAAAAGTTGATTCGGAATATCTCAACTCTGGAAAAAATTTCTGTAAAAGGATTGATGACCATGGGACCACGTTTCGGCAACCCAGAAAACGCCCGTTTATATTATCGGGAAACAAAAAAGCTTTTTGACCATATTGATTCCTTGGATATTCCTGGCGTAGAAATGACAGTGCTTTCAATGGGTATGTCCAATGCATATCACATAGCCATCGAAGAAGGCAGTACAATGATTCGTCTCGGAACTATTCTGTTCGGAAAACGCATGTAATGACTGTAAAAAACATACAGCAAAATATCTTGAATAATTCTGACATCTCAACCCGTTGCGAGGCGATTATTTTCGATTTGGACGGAACGCTTCTGGATACAATTGACGACCTTACGGACGCAATGAACGCTGCGCTTGCAAATCGAGGTTATCCGTTACGATCGGTCGAAGAGTGTAAAAATCTGGTGGGCGAAGGAACAGATGTGTTCGCCGGCGGCGCTCTGCCGCCGGATTCCCGACAACCCGATATTATCAGTAATCTGATCAACGAATATCGGGCCGAATATGCCAAAATGTGGACACATAAAACAAAACCATATCCGGGAATCGTCAAACTGCTGAACGATCTCGCAGACCGGCATATTCCTCTCGCAGTGCTATCCAATAAACGCGATGCCGCAGTGAAAGAAGCCGTTGCCTATTTTCTGCCCAATACGCAGTTCTCTGAAATCATCGGCGCGCGAAATGAAATCCCTCTAAAACCGGATGCCGGAGCCGCTTTAAGTATCGCTGAAAAACTCGGAAGCCGCGTGCAATATACGCTATTCGTCGGCGATACGAAAACCGACATGCAAACAGCGCGTTCCGCAGGGATGATCGCAGTCGGCGTCCTTTGGGGGTTCCGAACCGCCAAGGAGCTTAAGCTTAACGGCGCAAATCATTTGGTCAGTCGTCCGGAAGAGATTCTCAACCTTCCAGAAATATCGTTGCCGGGAATATGATTGTGGAAACAATTACAAAAAAACTCGGACGCAATGATTTGTGCTGGTGCGGCAGCGGCAAAAAATACAAAAAATGCCACATGGAACAGGATATGCTTGCAGATAAAATACACTTGTCGCAAAACGATTCGAATAACTCAATTCGGACGACAGGCCATGTCAGTTCTATGCGCCCAATACCGGCAAACATCACATGTCCCGTTTATGCGACAACCGGCAAGGGCGAACCGCTTTGTAAGGGATTTTCTCATTTAAAAGGAGACGAATTGGAGCAAATGCGGGAAACGTGCCGAGCCGCCCGCCGAGTTCTTAATAAAGCAATCAAATCAGTTCGTCCCGGCATTACCACCGACCGGATTGACGCCGTGGTACACCAGGCTTGTATTGCCGAAGGAGGATATCCAAGCCCGCTCAATTATCACGGCTTCCCGAAAAGCGTATGCACATCCGTAAACGAGGTAATTTGCCACGGCATTCCGGATGATCGGCCTCTGAAGAACGGCGATATCATAAATATTGACATCACGCTTTTTCGAAACGGCTTTCACGGAGATTGCTCCGAAACAGTGCCGGTCGGCAATATAGATCAACCCTCACGCCACTTGCTGGACGCAGCCCGGGAATGTCTACACCGAGGAATTTCCGCTATTCATCCAAACGGGCAAATCAAAGACATCGGATTCGCTATAACAGAATACGCGCATCGGCATGGCTACAGTGTTGTACGCGCATACTGCGGACACGGAATCGGACGATGCTTTCACATGGACCCGCAAGTTCCCCACCACAAATCCAGAGACGCTACTGCGAGAATCACGCCGGGTATGGTTTTTACCGTCGAACCAATGATCAATATGGGCGTCTGGCAACACAAGTTATTGGATGATCAATGGACGGCAATTACCGCCGACGGACAAAGAAGCGCACAGTTTGAACACACAATTCTAGTCACAAAAGAAGGCGCGGAAATTCTGACGCTGTAACCTGAAAACGCATCAAAATCGGTTTTGCAACTCTTAAGCAAATTGGCAATAGGCCTTACCAAAACATGAAAACCGTTCCGGCAGGCAAAGGCACGTATTCGTATATTCCGATGTCAACAGCCGGACCGGACAACCGCACGTTGCCGTAAAAATCAGTATCCAAATCCGTGGTCGTTGTTCCGGCATCCACACAAACCGATACAGGATCAATCCGGAAATCGCCGGATGCCGCATCCAAAAACAACGGATCGCCGGCAATATTGTTCGTGTTCACAGCAACCGATAATGCATTAATTTCCACGACCGTGTGCAGATCGTTAGTCGTGTCATAGTCACGATAGTACGCCGTTTCTGTCCCATTGGTATGGAAACAACAATTATGCAATGTCGGGTCGGAATAATTATGGGCTTCCTGAATGCCGTATGTCTTGTTGCGCGCGATAATGGTATTTTCGATCACAGGATCCGAATCGTTGTGCGCATAGATACCGCAAGCGTTGTTGCTGTAGATTACACAGTTAATAATGTACGTGGAACTGTAGACGCCGGAATTGCCACCCGTACTAGAGTCGTAGAGGTAGATGCCATGGCTGCCGTTGGCGGACACGTCGCAATTCTCGTAACGGTTGAATCGGCAGTATCTATAGGA
>JAFGTH010000132.1 GCA_016934225.1 Lentisphaerota bacterium
CAAAAGCGGTAAATGCAGGGGCCGCGTTTGTCATTTTGTTGAGCTCATTCCAGTCCATTTCGCGACCATCCGCAATGCGCCAGATTCTACGCAATTCCTGCACCAGCCAACTGCCTACGCAGTTCATCAGAAAACGTGTATTCCCAATACCGCCCTCGTTACTGGCATTGATTTGCCTTGCAGCAACCGTCGTAATCGGCTCAGGCACAAGCTTGCCGATCAGCGCCCATGTGCCGGAACTGATTATTAAAGCTTCATCCGTACAATCTACGGGCGCCGCCGCAAAAGCGCTCGCGGTGTCATGCGAGCCCACAGCAATCAGTTTTGCCTGGTTTATTCCTATTGATGACGCAAGAGGCTGCGTAATCTCGCCGATTACTTCGCCGGGTTCTACGATCTCCGGCATCAAATTTTCCGGAATGTCGAGGCTTTCCAGTATCTCCCTACTCCAATTTTTTTGCTTGGCATCCATAAGTTGCGTCACGCTGGCCCATGTAGAATCCACTTTTTTGACACCACCAAGATAGAAATTGAACACAGCCGGTATGGGCAGATAAACACAACCCGGCCTGAGCGCGTCCTTTCTGTGCGTCATGAACCAATGAAGCTGATTGCTGACATTAAAGGGCTGAAAGTGATTCCCGGTAATTTCATAGACACGGCCGGCGTCTACCCGTGATTTGACCACCTCAACCATATTGTCCAGCCTATGATCCCTGTAACAGTAGATTTTTCCTAACATGAAACCATCGCGGTCCACAATCTGACCGTCCGCACCCCATGTATCTATGCCTACCGAGTCCAGTTGGCGGGAAACGTCTCTTCGATAGGCTTGAAGTCCTGAAATGATATTATGATAGATAGAAATATCATTCCAATAGGTCCGCTCGACGATTGCTCCGGACTCTTCCGGCACATAAAATGAGACACCTTCATGAGCGAAACGATGGATTTCGCTCATCGAAAACGAACCATTATCAAAAATACCGCAGAAACATTTCCCCCCGGAGGCGCCTAAGTCTACAGCAAACAGTCGTTGCACATTCATTTTCTATTGTCTTCCTTCCATCATCTTCAACCTGTGACCGACTTTTTCCGCTTTTGTTAACGCTCCGATTTCTTCCTCTGTCAGAAAACGAGGCGTTCCGACAACCGACGCTGCCACAAACGATTTTGCGGCATCTTCGACAACAAGACATCTGTAATATGCCTGTTTCATCGTCGCACCAACAGCAACCACGCCATGATTTTCCAAGAAAATAGTGTCGTGGTTTATTATCTCACTTCCCACGGCATCAGCAAGCGCCTGGGTTGTCGGAGTAATGTATTTCAATTGGCCAACACGGCCCAGATCACATACAAACTCGGCAAACATAGGTTTTAGTTCAACACCCGCGCTTAAAACACCACACGCCCACGGAGAATGAGTGTGGAAAAGAGCCATAACGTCCGGACGCGCTCGATAGACTGCCAGATGCATGTTGACTTCCGACGTGGGTTTGTTGCGTCCTTCTATCTGCCGGCCACTTTTCAGGTCCATCCCGCACAGATCATCCGGCGTCATGTCGTCCATGGCCAAGCCGCTCGGCTTCATCCAAATGACTGCGCCTTCTTTCGCGCTTATGTTACCGCCGGCTCCGGCTACAAGCCGCGCATTTGCTATCTTCACACCGTATCGAACCAGTTCTTCTCTCACTGTGGACATTACTGCGTTTCACCTTTCATTTCAACATAACCACTGTTACGCTCTCGACTTACCGCCAGAAATATTGATCGTTGTTCCGTGTATGTAGCTGCCGCGATTCGACGCCAAAAAACACACGAGGTCGGCAACTTCGTTTAATTTCCCGCTACGCCCAAGTGGAATAGAAATCTTAGCGTATCCGGCACGTAATTGCTCCACTGTAATACCCCTGGCATATGCCAATGCGCGTTCGTATTCGGGCGACCTGAGTGCTGTCACCTCCAAAATGCCCGGCGCAACGCCAACGACGCGCACTCCATGTTTCCCAAGCTCTTTGGCCCATGAACGGGTCAACGCATATATCGCACCCTTTGTTCCGGCATACACGCTCTGTCCTTCAGACCCCTCCAGACCGGATTCTGAAGCCATGTTGACAATTACACCGTTGCCCTGCTTGACCATGACCCTGCCCGCCGCTTGCGCACATAGAAAAATGCCTTTTTGATTGATTGCGACAACTTTGTCCCACACATCTTCACTCAACTCCTCTTTGCCAGCCGGATCTACGAGCAATCGAGGGATCAAAATGCCCGCATTGTTCACAAGTATATCAATATGCTTGAACGCATCTAACGCAACCCGGATCATAACATCAACGCTTTTTTGATCTGATACATCCACCGTTTGAAAAATGCATTTGACGCCAAACCTGTTCGCCAGATCTTTGGCAACTTCGGTTCCGCTTTCTTTGTTCACGTCTGCAATCAAGATATGCACCCCGACTTCCGCCAATCCTTCACAACAGGCCTTGCCGATACCGGACGCTCCGCCGGTCACTATTGCCGCTTTACCTTCAAGATCAAGCCAACTCATATCTTTGCTTCCCTCCTGCTTATGTTGCGGAACCAATCAAGCGCTTTTTCCGTGCCCATATCTTCCAAACGCTTTGCCTGAGATTCGTTCAAGGGCGCCAATCGCCCGATTGTTTCGAAGAACTTGTTTCGATCCGACAATCTGCCGATATCATTCTTCGCTTTGCGGCCGATGTATGAATAGTCAGCGTAACGCAGTAAAACAGTATGCCCAACCATTACGGCTGCGCCACGTGTAAATGTATCCCTGTACGGCTGAAGAGCCTTGCACGTCAACGAATCAACAAACGGCAAACCCTGTTTATTCATTTCCGTGCCTATGTTAATGGGCAAATCCATGCTCTCGGCTGTGGTCACAATATCGTCCAGCAACGAGACTTTGCGGGCCGCTTCCTTTGGATCGGAAACGTTCCAGTTTCTGTCCGGAATTATGTTCAATGCCGCGGCGCCCTTATCGCGCATACATTCGAGCATAGCGCACCCGTCTTTTTCTCCATCGCTTGTTCCATCAAGCCATGTGATCATTGGTATTGCATCGCACGAGAGAACCCAATCAATGAAATCCTGCGCAGGCGGAAAAGCTCCAATAGACGGCTGTATATACCCCAGTCCGCCACGCTTCGCCAGTTTTTTGCGAACCGCTTCCTCAAACGCGGGTTGATTTGCCATCAGTTTTTCCATATTGGTACTGTTCTCGCCAAGAACCGACGACCACAGGCTGATAAATTCTTCGGCATTCTTCGCCACCGTTCGCGCCTTGTTGATGTACGCTGTAACAATATGCCGCTCCGTCGCACCACCGGCCGGAGTCAGTGGCAAAACATCCTTCTCGTAGTCCAACGCGATCGTCGGCAGTCGCGCATTGATTCGATCAATTAAAGCTTTGTTCCTTTGCCCGGCTCTGATTTTGTAGTCTGCCAGCCCGGCAGCTTGCTTGGATCCGCCGACAAGTTCGCGCGCAAAACCAGCGCCCATAATATAGGTCACCCCGGGTTCGCCGGGCGAAGAGATTTCAACATCGGCATATTCTTCCAGATACACTCTCGTTTCAAGGGCAACGGCAACGCGCAATTCAAGCATGCGGCCCGCATCAAGAAACTCTTCCAGTCCGTCAAGAACATCAAAATCACAAAGTCCGGCGGCGAAGAGTCCGACATTTTTAGCTTCCCACACAATCCGCGAAGGCGAGTATGATTTCGCGTTGTATGAGAAAAAAGAATGGAAATGCATGTTTAGATTTACGCCCTCTACAGGAAACGCTGCGGCGCGGCTGTCGGCCAGCAAACGCAAGGCATTCTTGCGCACCAGCGGATCGAACGAATTCAGATCACTAACCAATTGTTCCAGTGATTTCATAATGCGTAGTATGACATTGCATTCGCTTTCGGGCAACTCTTGAAGTAGCAAGCCGGCGGAATTTTCAATAGGCCGGGAACTTAACACATAGGATTAACCGGCTGTGTTTTTTGTCGGTTTGAGTCGCAACTTCGCTGGCTACAGAGTCGGCTGTTATTCCGTGTTGCTGTTTTTACACAAAATCAAACAGGTTGCCGCGGTTCAGGAGGCCTTTGCGGTCAAAAGTCCGTTTGAGAGCCAACATCTCTTTGATCCCGTCGGTTCCATACATTTCCAGGAGCATGGTTTTCTTCAGCTTGCCAATACCGTGCTCGGCGGACACAGTACCGCCCATTTTGACGGCGGCTCGCGCCCATTCCATGTAAATCTCCTTCCCGCGTCGGTATTCTTCCGGATCAGACGGAATAATGTTCACATGAATATGGTTGTTGCCTATGTGGCCAAATTTTACATACTTAAGTTCCGCTGCGTTTAATCCTTTGTCATAAAGATCCATTAGATTGCGAAGTCCCGCATCAGGTACGGCCAAGTCCGTGCCGAGTTTCGTCAATTCGGGATATATCCGCTTGCGCGCATCAATCAACAAATTCACCGCTTCCGGAACCGCGTGTCTAAACTGTTTCAAACGCATCATTTCTCTATCGTTCGAAAATACCCAAGCCTTTTCTTCTTCGCCGCCGCAATCAAGCATTATTTCCGAAAGGCGTATCACCGAACTCTCAACACTTTCTGTGTCATGATCGTGGTATTCCACATATATGGCAGTGCGTCCGGCATCAGGCGCCTCCGGTAGAGCCCCAAATGCAGGATTTATCCTGCGTTGTTCGTTCAGCAACGATAATGCGTATTTGTCAAAAAACTCAATGGAAGCAGGTTTTGCGCCCGTGGATCTCAGACGCTCTACCAGATTTATCGCGGCTTTCTCTGTCGGAAGAAAAATCATGACACCCCATCGTTCTTCGGGTAAGCGAACAATCAACAGATCAATTTCCGTTATTATGCCAAGCGTACCCTCGGACCCTATGAACAAATCCAACAAATCCATATTGTCGGTTACGTAGTAACCTGCGGCATTTTTGACGTCAGGCATCTTGTATGTCGGCAGTTTGCCGTTTATCGTCACGCCTGTTGTGGTTGTAACGTTGTAAACTCGACCTTCGGCAAACTGAGCGCCCCTCTTCAGATCCACTACACTGCCGTCAGAAAGGACAACTCGCAGCCGTTGCACATACGAACGGGTTGGGCCATAGAGCAAGGATTTCGCCCCAGATGCATTACAGGCAACCATCCCTCCTATTGAGGCTGAGTCCTCGGTAGGATCGGGCGGAAAAAAATATTTCGGCGCTTTGCGAAACGAATCAAGAACCGCCAAACTGTCGGCAGACCAATCAACAGTGTCAAACTCCCCGGAACGAATTGCCGCGTTCAGCTCGACAAGCAAAACCCCCGGCTGCACCGTCAGAACAAACGATTCACCTGCTCGACCATGGTGCATCCCAAGAATACGGTTCATGCGACTGACATTAATTATGCAACCACCGTCAGGAACAGATCCGCCTGTGATCCCTGTTCGCGCTCCCTGCACGGTAAACCGAGTTCCGGATAAATTCAGTTCTTTAACCAATGTTTTTAATTCGTCTTCCGTTTGAGGAAAGGACAGACTGTCGGCCCTGCCGACCTTGCGAGATTCATCCCTTAAGTATTCCGGATAGTCTTCAGCGACACAGTCCTTAACGCCATCGGAGATCAAACTTGTTACACCTTAAGTTTCGCGGCGTGACTTAAAAGATATTTCTCGGCTTCCGCCGACCATAACCCATTATGCCGCATCGTAATTCGCGCCAGTTCCTTGAATATCGGATCATTGTCACCCAAACGCTCAAAGTCATTCAATGGCGTCATGGGCATGGATATGGTTGTGTATATGAGTTTCTTTCCGCCGGGTATAGACGGCAAATCCGTGATGGTCTTTACCGCCGAATCCATGCCGCCAACATGTGTGATCATAACTGCTGGATTGAGAAGATTGCGCCCCATGAGATCCAATGCTTGACGCATATCGTCCGTGTTGCCGCCAGACGATCCGACAACGTGATGACCATTGTAATGCACATCGTAGAAATTGATTGGCGCAAAGAATTCCTGGGCGGTCGGACCGGCAAAAAAGTTCAGACATCCGTTAAAACCCAATAATTTCGATGCCTGTTCGATTAGAACAGAAACCGGTGCAAAGACAAACACATCGTCATAGCCGGCCCCTGAATTTATACTTTTCAGTTTACCTATCGGATCCGCGCCTGATGTATTGATGTAACGAAGATCAACGCCTTCTTCGCGGGCATGCGCGGGAGAAAAGAGCGATTCAGCTCGATCGAGTCGTTCTTGGTCTATGTCGGTAATTACCAAAAGCCTCGGCTTCCTGGGTCCATGGAGCGCATAATCTACGGCTCCCAATCCCATTGGACCCGCTCCAGCCAGTATGACCAGCGCCCCCCCGTCAACAATTCCCATCTCATGAATATATTCACCCTGCTTATAATGATATTGCGCATTGAAAGCGCCAATAATACATGAGACCGGTTCGGAAAGAGACGCCTTGAAATAGGCATCGCCTTTATAGAGAAGGAGGCAATCCATTTCCATAACTTCGTTGGGAATAATAATTTTTGTAGCGTTTCCTCCAATGGTTCGAAACGAGTAACCTGGCGCCTCATGCTCCCGACCTTTAATATTCAAAGCCGGCTGAACACCATACTTCTGCCCGGGTTTGAACTTGTGTCGCCATTTTTTCCCGACCTCGAGTATCGTTCCGCAGAACTCATGTCCGATGATTATGGGATTTTCGGCTATGTCCGCAGGGACACGCTTGTGGGCAGCGCCTTGCACGGCGGCCTTGTGCGAAGACATACATACGCTGTCGGAGATTATGTCGGCAAGAATTTCGTCATCACCCATAGCCGGCAAATCAAACTCCTCCAGCCTTAGATCATTCGCACCATACAATCGAACCGCAATTGTTCTCATCTATACCTTTCGATTTTGTGATCAGAATTTGCAATTATCCAATTTTCAACCCGTTCGGACAATAAAAAACGGATAGGCAACCCGTCGTGTTCTGTCGGTAGAAATCCTTCACGTTGTCTGTCACGGTTATAGCTATATGGCGATCTTCGGGAAACAATTGCGAGTTTTATCTGCAATCTTTCGATTTTCATCTTTGATCTTTTAACCCGCTGGCAATATATTCGAAAGCATGAAGGAGATTCGAATATGAGCTTCTGGGAAAATAAGTCAGTGCTTGTAACGGGGGGCGCCGGATTTCTTGGTCAACACATGGTTCAACGACTGGAGAAAATGGGCGCACACGTTTTTGTTCCGAGACGAAAGGACTACGATCTGACCGTGCTCGAAGCATGTGTGCAATGCATGCGCGACGCCGCGCCACAGATAGTAATACACAGCGCCGCATATTACGGAGGCATATGGATCAATCAGCTTTATCCCGGCAAAATATATTATGAAAACCTGGTAATGGGCGCAAACGTCATGGAAGCCGCCCGACTTGCCAAAGTTGAGAAATTCGTTGCGATCGGCACTGCATGTTCATATCCCGGATATCTGGAAGGTGAATTGTCCGAAACCAATCTCTGGGACGGACCTCTTCACGAGTCAGTAGTCAACTATGGCATGACAAAAAAAATGATGGCAGTACAAGCCATGGCATACAAGAAACAATACAACTTCAATGCCATTCATCTGATTCTTACCAATCTTTACGGTCCGGGCGACACCTATAATCCGGACCGCTCCCACGTTCCGGCGGCGCTTATCAGGAAATTTGTTGAAGCAAAACTGGCGAACGCCCGATCTGTAGAAGTGTGGGGATCCGGCGCTCCAATCCGCGAGTTCCTCTACGTCGAGGACTGCGCCGATGCGATACTGAAAGCCGCCGAACTGTACAACAACCTGGCCCCCATGAACATCGGGCCAGGAAAAGGAACTTCAATACGCGAACTCGCGGAAACAATCCAGTCGGTATCCGGTTTCAATGGAAAAATAGAATGGAACCGATCCAAACCAGACGGACAAATGAAGAAAGTTCTGAACGTCTCGCGCATGAAACAGATACTTAAATGGGAACCGCCGACATCCCTGCGCAATGGACTTGAAAAGACAATTCTATGGTACGAAGCCAACAAAAAAGCAGCCGACGCCAGATATTAAATTCGAAGTCCGAAACAACGGATTCCCAAAGCCTTCTTGTTAGACGTTGCCGAATTTGTTGCGAATCTCGACTACGCTCATTGCATGAATCAATTCATCAATACCCTCTTCAAGAGAAATCGTTGTCCGGTAACCGGCCTTGCGAATCTTCTCGTATGATACTTCATAATTTCGCTTGTCTTCATCTTCACCGATATCGGCAAAGTGAAGATAAAAATCCACTTTCTCGCGAATCTTTCGCGCAACATCTTCCTTGCTGGCATTCATTGACTCATCCCCGACATTGAAGACTTCGTCTATAAGCGCTTTGTGATTCGACAAGGCAAACAAAAAACTCCGCGCAAGATCATATACGTTGAGGAATGTGCGTCGAAATGTGCCTTCGTACACAATAAGGTTTTTCATGTTAACCGCCTGATGAACAAAATCGTTTATCAATAGATCAAGTCGCATCCTGTTCGACACGCCGAAGGCTGTAGCAAAACGATAAGTAATGCTGTTGCCGGCTTCGCGAATAATCGTCTCCGCCTCTGTTTTTGTTCGACCATAAATGGTCAGTGGGCTGAGCGGAGATTCCTCGGTGCAAAGATCGCCTATAACAGCTCCATAATTGCTGCCGGTTGATGCATGCAGTATCAATTGATCCTTCTTTCGCAAATTGACCAAAGTCTGCGCTCCGCCGACATTTACTTCCTGCGCCAAACGCGGGTCTTTCTTGCAAGCGGGATATCCCACAATGGCTGCCAGGTTAATGATGACATCTACATCTTTAATAGCCGCATTATAAACCGCCTCATTGCGCACATCACCTTTTATAAATTCAAACTTCTTGTGGGCAAAACACGGCAGCAAGCCGTGACCGCCATACATCAGGCTGTCAAGCACACGGACATAGTGTCCTTCCTGCAGCAACATCGGAGCCAGAACGGATCCGATATAACCTGCTCCGCCTGTAATTAGAATTTTCATATTGGGGTCTCTTTGTTTTAACACACTTATAATCAATACATCCGGTTATATTACCGTTCATTCCGGCACAGCCCAAAAAACATCATACCAGACGTTGAAGACATTATCGCACAGCCGAACGGCATTGCCAACGAAAAGGCGGTACATATTTGCAAGCCCGTCAATACCCCCAATGGCTCACATCGCCTTGTTGCCGTTTTGATATGACAAATATGAACCTGATTGCTTGAATTATTCATTTTCCAGACCGAAAAACAGAAATCTCACCGTAAAAATACAATCTGTAATCATGTGTTTATCAATCAACCGTCTTGATTATAGTTTGTTTTGTTTGATACAAAATACGTGTCTTCAAACATAACTGCAGGAATATTATAATCAAGCTGAAGAAGGAAACTAATAATGCCGATAAGCAAAGCAGAACTCTGCAACTGGTGCAAAATCCCTTATGACAAGCTGGAAACACATCCTGATCGAAAAATTCCGTTCCGAATATGCAAAGACTCTTCCGAAATGGGACAATTGATGGCACATGAACTTGTGGACGCCATTCGCGCGGCAAATAAAGAAAATCGCCAGTTCAATGCAATCATACCATGCGGCCCAAGCTGTTGGTATAAACCGTTTACAACTCTGGTCAACAAAGAGAAGGTTTCGCTTAAAAATCTCGTGGTGTTCCATATGGACGAATGCCTCGACTGGCAAGGCCGCGAATTGCCGTCGAATCATCCTTACTGTTTTAAGAGCGCAATGGAACGACAGTTCTACGGGCCTGTCTCCGAAAATCTACGCACACCGGAACAGAACCGCATATGGCCAACCCCGGCAAATATTGATGAAATACGCGATCGCATTGCATCCACGCAAATAGATCTTACCTACGGCGGTTGGGGCCAGGATGGACATGTGGCATATAACCAAACACGACGTCATCCGTTCAGTCAACTTACATTGGACGAACTGCGCAACGCAACAGTACGCGTACAGGAAAATAACATTGATACGATTATGTCGTTGGCTCAAAGAACATTTGGAGCCGCATACCAGTTCGTCCCGCCAATGTCCATTACGCTTGGAATCAAAGAATGTCTTTCCGCTCACAAAATACGCCTGTTCAGCGATACCGGCTCGTGGAAACAAACAGCGCTCAGGGTAGCGCTATTTGGACCGATAACACCCGAATACCCGATCACTTTACTACAGGAACATCCTGACGCATTGATTACGGCAACTGTCGAGACGGCAACGCATCCGATTAGTGAACATCCCGAATGGAATCTCGGAATGAAATGACTCGCAAGCAGTGTTTGAACATATCCAGCCGCCGCTACGACGCCCTCATCGGTGTTGGCGGCATGGGTTTCGGACAATTCTTTGCGCTTGACGGCAATCATACCCTGGGCCGCGAAGAAAGCAGATCAGGCCGGTTTATGGATCGGTGCGATTATTGCAAACTGCACATCATTTCACATTATGTTCACACACTGCTCGGAACTGATTTTGCTTCATATCCAATCGGACGACTGGGCAAAGATGAACCAGGCGATCGAATTCTGCGTGAAGTTCAAAACATAGGCATGGACACACGTTTTATTGAACAGGCCGAAGGCGAACAAACACTCTTTTCGTTCTGTTTTATTTACCCCGATGGAAGCGGCGGTAACTTGACGACAAACAATTCAGCAAGCGGCAACATTACCACCGCCGATGTTGCTCAAACCGAAAAAATC
>JAFGTH010000133.1 GCA_016934225.1 Lentisphaerota bacterium
CCGGTATCGTCGGCATGGGCGGAGCCGGATTCCCAACACACGTAAAACTCTCGCCGCCACCCAATAAACCTATCCGAACACTTATCATCAACGGCGCGGAATGCGAACCCTATCTTACCGCCGATAACAGGCTGATGATCGAACATGCCGACAAAATATGGGCCGGCGCCGATATTATCCGCTCAATTCTTGACGTAAAAGAAACATACATCGCAATAGAAGATAACAAACCGGATGCTATTCAAGCGATGGAGAAAGCAATCGCCCGATCCGAAGGCTCTATTACTATTGTGAAACTACCGACCGGATATCCGCAAGGCGCCGAAAAACAACAGATTTTTGCGATAACAGGCAGAGAAGTGCCTTCCGGCGGGCTTCCAATGGATGTAGGCGCAGTCGTTGAAAACGTCGGCACAACATTCGCCATATGGGATGCCCTGGCAAACGGACGACCGCTGATTGAAAGAATCACTACCGTAACCGGTTCTCCAGTCATAAAACCCTCAAATGTGCGCGCCAGAATCGGCACTGCTTATTCGGCTCTGATTGAATTCTGCGGCGGGACCAACGGTAAAGATGTAAAAGTCATATCGGGCGGGCCTATGATGGGATTTGCTCAGCATTCTCTCGATGTGACGACAACAAAAACCACATCCGGAATCATGCTGCTGCCCAAATCGCTGGTTCATGAATACCAATCCATGCCTTGCATCTCCTGCGGTCGTTGCATCAACGTCTGTCCAATGAATCTTGTGCCTGCGGAATTGAGCCAATGCCTCGAAGCGGAAGATTACGAAACCGCCGAGATCAATAACGTGATGGACTGTATAGAATGCGGATGCTGTGCATTTGAATGTCCGGCGCATCGTCCCCTGGTTCAACATATGAGGCGCGGAAAAGCCGTAATAACCATGAGACGGAGCGAAAAACAAGCAAAGGAAATTGCAAAAAGACAGGAAGCTTAACCGTGAGCCAGGATAAACAAATGTACATAGTCAGCTCATCGCCTCATACCCATTCAGGCGCATCGGTGCAACGCATCATGCTGGACGTGATTATCGCTCTGATTCCGGCAATATTGGTTGCTATTTATTCATTCAAATGGGATGCCGCGCGTTTGATAACAACCTGCGTCGTATCGTGCGTTGCCATTGAAGCCGCGTGCAGGAAACTGATGAAGAGAGATCCAGGCATCTACGACTTGAGCGCTGTCGTCACCGGTATCCTGTTGGCTTTTAACCTGCCGCCATCACTTCCCACATGGATGGCTGTAGTCGGATGCGTTTTTGCCGTAGCCATCGCAAAACAACTCTTCGGCGGAATTGGCTACAATCCTTTTAACCCCGCTCTGATAGGACGTGTCGCTTTACTGGTATCCTTCCCTGCTGCAATGACAAAATGGTCGGAATGGATCATCCCTGCTCCGATCGGAATCAATGCTGTGACCACCGCAACACCGCTCGGACTGGCCAAGACCGCAGTGGCAACATCCGGCACACTGCCCTATGAATGCACACGGGACACTATAATCCAATTCTTCCTCGGCAATATGAACGGCTGCATAGGCGAAGTTTCTGCCGCAGCGCTTCTTCTCGGCGGTTTGTATCTTCTCTATCGCAAATGTATCTCGTGGCATATACCTGTATTTTATATTACAACAGTCGCAATTATGGCCACAATCCTCTGGCGACTCGATCCATCTCGTAATTTGTCTCCGATCATTCATGTGTTCGCCGGCGGTCTTATGCTGGGTGCAATCTTCATGGCGACAGATATGGTTACCTCACCAGTAACGCAAAAAGGAATGATTGTGTTCGGCATTGGATGCGGCGCGCTTACGATGATTATACGCAAATGGGGTGGTTACCCTGAAGGCGTAAGTTTTGCCATATTGCTCATGAACGGAGTTGTTCCACTAATCAACCGCGCCACAAAACCGCGGCTTTTTGGAAAACGTAAATGAAAGACATGCTTAAACTTATTGCGGCACTGACAATCATTTCCACGGTTTCCGGAGGACTGCTCGCCATGGTTAACAGCAAGACACGCGAGCCGATTCGAAGAGCTGTCGAAACCGAGAAATCTGCAGCCATACGCAATGTCTTGCCCGTGTGCGACAACGATCCGAATACCGACAGCATTATTGTGGAACACGGCGGAAAACAGTGGACTTTCTACATCGGACGCAATGCCGGCACATTTGTCGGCGCTGCGTTTGAAGCGACATCGCCTGAAGGTTACGGCGGAGACGTGAACATCATGGCGGGCGTCTCGGACAAAGGCACAGTGCAAGCCATCGAAATTCTGCCGCCGAAGAAAGAAACACCAGGGCTCGGCGCAAAGATATCCGGCAACGAGTTCAGATCACAGTTCGCCGACAAAAATATCCGTGGAACATCCTGGAAAGTTGCCAAAGATGGAGGCGATATTCAGGAGATTACTGCAGCCACAATCTCGTCGCGCGCGGTTGTCAAAGCGCTGGAAGCAGGACTCAATGCATTCGTTGCGCACGAAACAATAGTGAGAAATACCGGCGCGGAGGCCAACTAATGAAACTCTGGAAAGAATTTGCCAAAGGCCTGTGGAAAGAAAACCCAATTTTCCGCCTCGTTCTAGGCATGTGCCCTACCCTGGCGGTAACAACGTCGGTGGAAAACGGTCTGGGTATGGGGATAGCCGCTACATTCGTACTCGTGTGTTCAAATGTCGTGATATCGCTCCTCCGCAACTTGATTCCATCCAAGGTGCGAATTCCATGCTTCATCGTGGTTATTGCCACGTTCGTCACAATCATAGATCTGCTTATGAACGGTTTCGCGCATGAGCTCCACAAAGAATTGGGACTCTTCATTCCGTTGATAGTCGTGAATTGCATCATCCTCGGACGCGCGGAAGCGTTTGCATCAAAACATTCCGTTCTGCTCTCTGCCGCTGACGGCATCGGAATGGGCATTGGCTTTACAATTGCGTTAATAATACTCGGTTCTTGCCGTGAAATCCTTGGCGCCGGATCCATCACCATCTGGGGCAATATTGCTTGGCATATAAAGGGTTATGAGCCAATGGTTCTTATGATTCTTGCACCGGGCGGATTCATCACGCTGGGATGCTTGCTGGGATTCATGAATCACCTGCAAGCCGCCTCTGCTGCCAGACACGGCAAATTATTCGCGCCACCACAAAACCTCGATTGCCGACATTGCACTCTCTGCAAATAGATAGCGAGAGTGATGCCGGACTTTTGGCCATATGTA
>JAFGTH010000134.1 GCA_016934225.1 Lentisphaerota bacterium
AAGGGACATTTGCATCCGGATTATGGAATTCCTTTGGATCCGGATGAAGATATGCTTGAAGTCGCGTACGAATTCAAACTTGGAACCAACCCGCGGGATGTTGACTCGGACAATGATGGAACGCTGGACAGTGAAGAGGATTATGACAGTGATCTTCTTCCGAACGCGGAAGAGCAGCAAATGAGCAGTGATCCGACCATGGCGGATACTGACGACGACGGCGTTGTTGACGGTCTGGAGAAAGGCAGTTGGGCGTCGGGACGCGAGTATGAACCCGACAACTCTCTAAGTCCATTGTTCATGCGAGTAATGCGGTTTGGCGGAACGGCGACTGACTACGTTGCGTTTCCTGCGCAGAGAAGGTTTGGTCTGACGAATTGGACGGTGGAGGCATGGGTAAATCCGGACAACGGATGGGCCGGATCCGGGACTATTGTGCGGAGGGAAACAGGGCCGGGTCGTCAGAATTATGTGCTTGGCATCAATGCCGCGTTGTGCCCGACAATAGAATTCGGCAGTGTACTTCTGGTCGGTCCGTCCGCTATTCCAGCCACGGGGACCAACTGGACGCATGTCGCGGCTACGTACAATTCGGCCAACAGGAGTCTCAAGATTTTGATCAACGGCGAGATTATTGCCTCGACAACAGCTTCTGAGCCGCCGAGCGTTAGTGGCGGTGGGCCGGTTGTTCAACGTATTGGCGAGAATTTCGCAGGCGTGATGGATGAGGTTCGAATATGGGGGCGTCAATTGTCGGCAGATGAAATTGATCAGAATAGTCGAACATTTTTGAGCGGTGGAGAGTCCAACCTGGTTTGCTATTATAAATTTGACGACAGTACGTCATACGTATCCGGCAGCGCCGGCACAAGTCTGGTATCGTTGTGGCATCATGGTCAGGTTGAGGATTATGTGCGAAAGTTCCGCGGAGATTGGGCAAATGGATGGCAGCACGCCGGCACAGTGAACGGTAATGTGCAGTTTGAGCTTCTTTCCACGGAAAATCCGGTTAATGGCGACAGCGACAATGACGGATTGCCGGATTGGTGGGAAGTCATGTATGGTCTGGATCCGTATTCGGCGGTTGGCGACGACGGGGCATGGGGCGATCCCGACTTGGACGGATTGAACAATGTCGCCGAATACCATACTTGGATTGATGGTACAGGCGCCAACCTTGATCCGCAGTCGGAAGATTCCGATGGTGACGGATTCGGAGACTACGACAGTTGGGACACCAACAGCGTCGCTGCGTTCAGGACTTGGGGTGAGCTGTACGATGACGGCGACGGCATTCCGGATTCATGGGAAGTGCAATATATGGACTCTGCGCCCAACACCGGCACGCGTGGTTTAGATCCGGCTTATTACGATGCGAATCTCGATCCCGATGACGACGGATGGGACAATTTCGCCGAGTATTTCGGATCATATGTCAATTCCAGTGGTATTCTTGTGCGCGGATGTAATCCCATAGATGTGAATGTTTATCCGATGCCGCTTCTCAAAATAACGGCGAGATATACGGGCGTGCTTGGAAATTCGCTGGATGAAGTTGCCGGTTCTCCGAATGTGCGTCTTTTGTTTTATTCTGAGCCGGCTATGGACGGATATTCGGATGCCACTCTTGTCTTTTCAGGGGCATCGCTTGAGACCCGTCAATTTACAACCGGTCACATTGTCCAAGGCGTCAATTATGTGTTCGGCTATCTCGATGTCAACGGCAACGGTTTATGGGAGGACGATACCGAGCCGGCGGGTTTGGCCGTGCCGTTTACGGTAGGGTGGGCAGATGTGAATGAAGTGTACGTCAATTTGTCCGATAAGCTGACAGGGTATCCGAGATTCAGTTGGGAACCCTTACCCGGGCAGGATGAATACATAATTCAATTAAAGCAGGGAAGCGCGCAGATATTTGAGCGGCGTATCAGACGCAACTATGTCCATGAGGGTGACTACCTTTATCAGGGCATGTATGGACTCAGTAATGGGACGTACAACTGTATGGTATGGTACGAAGATTACATATATGGCCATATGTACACCAATTTCCACAAAGTTATTGTGCGAATTGTTGATCCGATTGCTACGCCTACTCCAACGGTAACAACGGCTCACGACTTCCTGTATCAATACTCCAGAAATTCCCTGGAGTGGACTGTTGCGTCCGATAGCGCGACTGCGTATTATATGCTTGTTCAGGGCGGTGCTCTGACCGGTGCAAAAGTGGTTCCGCGTCCGTATTTGTTCAGAACCTATCAGGGAAACTTTTCCACTGATCTGCCGTTCTATGCGGGTGATGACAATGGATCAGGGCTTGTTTGGGCAAACGGCAGGTACTACGTCCAATTGCAGGGTCTTACGCCGAACAGCGCCTCTTTGTTGTCCGATCCTGCGCGCGCGATCAGGCTTGGGCTTGCGTCACCTGTCAACGGAGGCAAGTCCATGATTTCCGGAGATGTGTACTACTTCGGCAAGGTGGCCAATGGGTTCGGCGTAGCTAATCTGCGTATTATAGTGCAAAGTTTTCGCTCTTCCGGATTCAGTGGGACGCCTGACGGCCAGTCGCAAGTTACTTATGTCTGCAATACGATGTCACCGAACCCTGATAAGGGTGATTACGAGATAATGGGTCTTCACAGCGGAATTCATTATGTGCGAGCTTTTATTGATATGAACGGCAATCGTTTGCTCGATTCGTTTGAACCGTACGGATTTGCGAAGGATTATTGCGGCGATTTTAATGACTATGAACCCAAGTCTGTTGATTTGAGCGGCGGCGGCAGTGTGCATGTAAGCGGAACAAGGATAATTATACGTGATCGTGATACGGATGACGACGAGCTTCCGGACGCTTGGGAATGGATGCACTGGGGACATCTTGCATATGGCGCGTATGATGATCCCGACGGCGACTCTTTAAACAACTTGCAGGAATATGCCGAAAGCCTGATGGATTCGGATCCGTCCAATCCGGACACGGACGGTGACGGGTTGAACGACGGTGAAGAGTTATCGCTTGGCCTGAACGCGCACCTTGGCGACAGTGACTTTGACGGACATTCCGATTGGGTGGAAATATATGTCACACGCACACTGGCGAATGACGAGAACGATGTGTTCCGTATTGCTAAAGTTGACCTTCAGGATACGTCGTTCAAGGAATTTGTTGTACAGTGGCAGGGTAAGAATGCCGTAAATTATCAGGTTCAAATCAGTTCAGATTTGAAGAACTGGACCAATGCTCCGGACGGATTTTTTGCCGGCTCAGGAACGCATAGATATCATGAGGCTGTTTCTGTTGCCGACAAACATCGTTATTATCGTGTGGTGGTTGCGCCGTAGTGTGTATTGGGTTTGAGTTTGACTGAATATGCGAATCGGAATACGATTTGGACAATCGGTTGGTTAGTTTGGAACAAGTAATATGAAGTGTAACAGGTTTATTGCGATTTTGTTTGTAGCGTCTTTTATTGCGTTTGCAGGCTGTGAATGGGAAGGCATAAGCGAAGAAGACGCTTACGGGGAAGCGTGGCTGTCGAAGTTTGGCTGGGTGGCATTCAGTGGCATGTATCGCGGCGCAGGTCCGTCCGGTTACCTTGTTGCTCTCCATGCATATACCGCCGGAACTGATTTGGAAGAAGACACATCTTCGGAAGACGACGACGATGATGATGATGATATCGTTCCTGTTGTCGGGGAATTTGATTTTATAGCAGGAGCGTTTCATACGACTCTTTCCGGCACAGTGACTTACGGGCCCAGCATGATTCCCGGTTCACTGACCATCGTTATGACACCGGTTGACCCTAACGCAAGTTTATCTGGCGGTAATTTCAGGGATAATGGTAACGGCACTTTGACCGGTTCGTTTAATCTTGCCGGTCCGGACACTCCGGAATATTCAGGATCAGGCACAATTGATTATAATACGGGTGTGTGGACTCTTCTTCTTGTTGAACCGGGGTTTGTCGTTGATATGATAGTGACTTTAAGTTACAGCCATGAAGAAGGCGGCGAAGCGGTCGTTCCGCAGACACCTACTGCGACGACCGGTGGAGCAACCGCTTTGGAGCCGGGCAACAGTGGTGATCCGATTTACACCATGTACGTTGAGCAAAACGGCAATCAATTAACTTTTACCGACAGCAGTGATGCCGTTTATACAGGCACACTGTCCAGAATCTCAACAACAGGCGGAAATGCCGACGGGACATCTTCCGACGAAGTGATTGCGCAATTTACGGTTACAGGCGTAAGCGCGTCCGGAGCGAATGTCAAAATCAAAGGGACTTTCAGCGGAATATACAATGCAAGCGCAGGGACTTTGGATAATCGCATACTGCAGGGAATATGGTCTGAGACAGGCCGAACCGGCGATGTGCTTGCACAAGCCAGTTCTGCGGGTAATGCAACCACAGCATCCACCACCACTACTACTACCGAATAATTCTGGACATCAGGCTGTCTTATCTGTAGCCTCAATACCGTTACACTTGCATATAAGTTTCGCAATTCACGATAATTTGCAATGGGCAGGAGACTTGTGACAATGGACGAGATGACGGTTAAAGATTTCGACGATTTCAAGCCGCCCCGTCGAAGGCCTTGGATTCTTTTCGCTCTTGGACTTGCTTTAATTGCGTTTGCGATTCATTATTTTGTTCCGAAGAGGGCGAAAAATCTTGAATCGGACAAGAAGGTTGCCACGGATGTTGAGCCGGTTGCAATCGCTGAGCAAACTGCAATGTCGGCCCAAATGGCCCAACCGTCCAAATCGCCGGATCCGGATCCAGTCCTGAAATCGTTGACCATGGCCGCTGCGCTGGAGAAGGACGGTGAGCTTGTTATGGCGCGTAAGATCTATCTTTCGTTATTGGACAGCGTTTCCAATGTCACTACCAGGGCAACTATCGAACAGGAACTTGGCGACATTAATGTCAGATTGGTCACAACCCCAATGGCGATGCCTGAGAAGGTTGAATATGTGATTCAGCGCGGTGATATGGCCGAAAAGATTGCCAGGCGATTCGGCACAACAGTTGAATTGTTGCAGTTGAGCAATGATATCAGAAACCCGAATATTATCAGACTAGGCGACAGATGGCGTGTGTTGAACGCGAAATTTGCAATTAAGGCCAGCCGAAAAAATAAACTGTTGACGCTTTACATGAACGAGAGATTTTTCAAGGTTTATTCGGTCGGAGTCGGGAAGTACGGGAAAACTCCGATTGGAACGTTTGTCATTTCAGAAAGAATTAGAGAACCGGTGTGGTGGCGGCCGGATGGAAAGGAAGTTCCTTACGGGTCACCGGAGAATATTTTAGGAACTCATTGGCTGACATTGCGAGCGTCGGGTGATACTCCAGACGTCAGGGGCTATGGCATTCACGGAACGTGGGATGATGCCAGTATTGGGAAGGAAGAGAGCGCTGGTTGCTTGCGTATGCACAACAAGGATGTTGCGGAGCTTTACACGATCATACCGACGGGAACCCCTGTAACAATCGCTGAGTAACCATATTCCGCGCTTTTCCTGGCGGCTTCCTGCTTAACATACAACATTGTGCAGCTTTACGGAATGGTCTCGCAAAGATTGCGGAGATATCGAAAACACAATATACAATGCCATAAATTCTTGCCTTGACGCCGGTTATTGGTAGGCTATGCGCTTGTTCTACGATTTCGAGGGCAGATTATTATATGCATCCATATAGAACTCATACCTGTGGTGAATTGCGAGGAAGCCATGCAGGAACACCGGCGCGGCTCTCCGGATGGGTATTTCGCAAAAGAGATCATGGCAGTTTGCTGTTTATTGATCTGAGAGACCACTATGGGATTACGCAAGTAGTGGTTCATCCGGAAAGCGATTTCTTCGCAAGGTGTCGTCACCTTCGGTCTGAGAGTGTTATCACTGTAACGGGTTTAGTAGCGCCAAGATCTGACGATACCGTGAATGATGCTATACCGACAGGCAGGGTTGAACTTGTTGCGGAGCAACTTGCCATAGATGGAGAAGCTGATCCGCTCCCTTTTCACCTGACGGGCGACGATGACGGTCCTGAAGATTTGAGGTTGCGCTATCGTTATCTGGATCTGCGTCGCGAACGCATGCACTCGAACATAATGCTGCGCTCCAAAGTGATAACTGAAATCAGGCGAATCATGCTTGAAGAGCACGGTTTCAATGAGTTGCAGACGCCGATTCTAACAAGCAGTTCTCCAGAAGGCGCTCGCGACTACCTTGTGCCCAGTCGTGTACATCCGGGCCGTTTTTATGCTTTGCCACAGTCGCCTCAGCAGTTCAAGCAGCTCTACATGCTTGCTGGTTTCGACAAATATTTCCAGATTGCTTCATGTTTCAGAGATGAAGATGGTCGGGCGGACAGATCGCCGGGCGAACATCATCAGATGGATATTGAAATGTCTTTTGCGACACAAGACGATATTTTTCATGTAATTGAATCCGTATTTCACAGCGTGTTCACGAAGTTTTCTTCTGCGCAGGTGGATGTGGCGCCGTTCAGGCGTATTCCATACATTGAGGCAATGGAAAAATACGGATCGGACAAGCCTGATTTACGCATACCGATAGAAATACGGGATGTAAGCGATTTGTTCCGCAGTTCCAAATTCAACGCATTTCGCACTGTCGTTGAGAAAGGAGGAGTGGTGAGAGCGATACCGGTCAAAAGCATCGCGAATCAGCCACGCAGTTTCTTCGACAAAATGGTCGAGTATGCCCAATCAATAGGATCGAAAGGCCTTGCTTATCTTGTATGGACAGAGAGCTCGGTAAAAGGGCCTATTGCCAAGTTCATGTCGGAATCCGAGCTGCAAATTCTGGCGGAACGCTGCGGGGCAGGGGCTGGTGATGTTGTATTTTTTGTAAGCGATATGGTTGGACAGGCAAATCGCATTTCAGGTGACGTACGGCTTAAACTTGGACATGATTTGGATCTGGCTGAGAAGAATGCATACAGGTTCTGTTGGATAGTGGACTTTCCAATGTTTGAGTTTAATGATGAAACTCAGTCCGTTGAATTTTCCCATAACCCTTTTTCGCTTCCGCAGGGTGGAATAGCGGCGCTTGAAGGTTCGGATCCATTGCAGGTGCTTGCTCATCAATACGACATAGTGTGCAATGGTATTGAGCTGGGCAGCGGCGCGATTCGGAATCATCGTCCGGAAATTATGTACAAGGCTTTTGAAATTGCCGGTTATTCCAGGAATATTGTGGATAGCAAATTTTCAGCGCTGATTAATGCGTTCAAACTTGGGTCACCGCCGCATGGAGGTATCGCTCCGGGCATAGACAGGATTGTGATGATGCTTGCCGGTGAAGAAAGCATACGGGAAGTAATCGCGTTTCCAATGAATCAGCGAGCGCAGGATCTGATGATGGGCGCGCCTGGTGAAGTGTCGGAGAAGCAGCTTCGTGAGCTGCATCTGAAAGTCGTATTGCCGAAATCAAAAGAAGGCGACAACGATCTGAGCCGACCCGCAACAGACGGGATTACTCAGGGATGACCTTACTGCGCCCGAAGGGTTGAGAGTGAGATCTGACTTCGAAAGGCCCGCAACACGGTGCCACCGTATTCAGCAAACCTGAGATTTCTCGCTTCGCTCGGAATGATACATCCTGTCATTCCGAGGAACGTAGTGACGAGGAATCTCAACTGTCGAAGTGGAAAGTGCGCCGGCATTCCGGAATTCTGTCGTCCGGATCCAAGGATTAATTCTGTCAAAATATTCTCCTCCCGATAACCCAGACGCACACACTACCAATCAGTCGGCTGAGCGGACGCATAGATCGCGCAACTGGCTTGCTCAGACCTGCTTGCCGTGTTGCGGCGCAGGCCACGGCGCCTCGCCCCACCTCCTATGAATTGAACAGATACGGGGTTCTGCGGAGCCGCTGAGGCAGTTGTCAGTCGTCACAGAGATGTGACAACGGGATCCGTTCTTCCAGACGGCTTATCAGATTCTTCAACCGAATGGATCCTGACGCAATATCATCCGGTCCGATGAATACCGCTTGTTGGGCGCCGCTTTTTCCTGCACGCGAAAAGAACGCTTTTGCTTTTTCAGGCTTGAGCGAAAGCCCGACATTATAACTCTTTTTACGAAATGAAGCGGCAATCTTCATGGCCGTAATACGCTGTGTTTCTTCCATATATCCGACCTCCATTCTGCCAGACGAAACATTGCCGAACGATTTATTTCGTGCAGAAAGAATTTCAGCAATAACAACATCTCCAAATCCCAGTCCGACGCCGGTTGCAGGTTTGCCGCCTATATCGGACAGAAGATTGTCATAACGTCCGCCTCCAAATACCGCGCGGAATTCACCGCATGTATCAAAAGCTTCAAATACAATTCCGGTGTAGTATGCAAGCCCGCGGACGACCGAGATGTCAAATGCTACCATATCGGAGATGCCGTAAGTATCCAGCAATGTCATGAATTTCCTGATTGTTTCCATGGCGTGTTCGGACGTGTGTTGAGTCGCGAGCATTTTCTCAGCCTGATCCAATGATTCGATTTGTAACAATGAAAAAATCTTTTTGATCGTTCCTGCGTCAATTCCGGCGTTAATCAGTAATTGCTCTGTTTCTGTGTCGTTGATTTTTCGGCGTTTATCAAGTGTTAGAAATACCGTGGGGTAGTGCCGTCTTTCGATTCCCAAACCGGCAAGTAATTCTGCCAGCAACTCTCTGCTGCTGAAACGAACAGTAAGCGAGTTCTTATCCAGTCCCAGCAATTTCAGGGCGTTTACGGCTGTGGCAATGATTTCCGTTTCGGCGGTTACGGATTCTTCGCCGACTATATCGAGATTCCATTGATAATGTTCGCGTTTTCTTCCGCGTGTCATTCGCTCGTACCGGAAGCATTGTGCTATCGTAAACCATTTTAATGGAAAACCGAGTGATCCCTGACGAGCGGCGATCATTCGCGCAAGAGTGGGTGTCATTTCAGGGCGGAGCGCGAGGTCTCTGCCGCTTTTGTCCTTAAAGGAATATATCTGCTCGACAATTTCTTCACCGGCTTTGCGGATCAGAAGGTCGAGGCTTTCAACGACGCAGGCATCGTATTCATCGAAACCGAATGCCAGGGACGCCTGCCGCCATGCGTTGAAGATTGCATTCCGAATGCGCATATCGTCGGGATAGAAATCTCTCATACCGCGAGGCGGCATGTGCATCTTGTTGGATTCATTCATATTGATATTAGCAATTTGACATATCCCGGGTTGATTAAGATTAGAATGACGCTGCCGAATATATAACCGGTGATATTTATGTGTTCAATACCATCGTTTTCATTTTTTTGCCCGGCTTGAACTTTACTACACGTCGCTCTGGGATTCTAACGACGCTTTGCGGTTTATGCGGATTTCTTCCAATACGCGCATGGCGAATACAAATTTCGAAGACACCGAAATCGCGAAACTCAACATGTTTTCCTGCAATGAGAGCATCGGTTATGTAATCCAGTGTCTTCTGGATCACGGTATGAACGTCCTCCTGAATGATTCCAGTTTCCTTCGATATTCGAACAACCAGGTCTCGTTTCGTCATTTACGCACCTCCGCTCAATGTGATTACAGATTAAGTTCCAGCCAAGTCAATAATTTGAGTTCCTGCCTCTCGGACTGGAACCATGGTTGGTTTCTTTTCTGTTCGCAGTTTGATTTCGACGCAATCCTGCGCAAGCGAACGTTCTCCCACGACGACACGGATGGGAAGGCCAAGCAAATCCGCGTCTTTGAATTTCACTCCAGGTCGTTCGTCACGGTCATCC
>JAFGTH010000135.1 GCA_016934225.1 Lentisphaerota bacterium
CTATTCAGTAATTGCCCCCAATAATGGAATTACTATATTCCGCTTTTGCTCGCTACAAGAATTCCGCTTTTGAAAACTCCACGACACGGAGATTGTTATAATATTGAATTTTGCAGTGGAATAATAAAAAGTCATTGATATATTTTCTTCGCATGGAGTCACTGATTGCGTTTGTTAATTATGGAAGCGAACAAAGGAAGCCGGATCTGACAAACATGTTTCAGGTGAAAGTGTCGGCGGTCTCGCGTCTGGAGATGATGACAAGGCGTGGTCGTTTCTCAAATTTTCTCGGCAAGATAAATGATATTTGTCGTTATTCACACACCTTGGGAAAACAAGAAATCGGTCATTTGTGTTGGATGTTCGATATGGCGCACGTGAGAATATCTTCTTCAGATCTTGTTTAAGCTGAAATCCGTTGGTATGCTGACGGTAGTCGTATTAGTGTAAGGCAATGGCGAATAAATGGAGAAAAGACATGAAACCATTGAGATTAGCGGTAGGGTTGCTGGTGTTAGGCATTGTGACGGGGCTGAGTTCATGTGCTTCCGTTAGAAACATGACCGGCAAATTGCACGAAAAACTGACGGCCAGGTTAAGTTCGGAGCCGGAGATAATCGGACCCGTTAATGCAAAGAATGCAATGCCGCATCTTGATAAATTGCAACACATGATACTACAAAAGGATCCGATTACATACATCGGTTCTGATCTGTCCGATTATATGAAGACCGGTGCAGCGCTCTATCATGAGTACGGTTTTGTGGAATTGGTTGTGGAAACGCTGCTGGTTACAAACGTCAATAAAAACATTACCGTTGAGATCTTCGACATGGGAAAGGATGCCAATGCATTCGGCATATATTCCAAGACGCGTCCTGCAAGCGCCGTTTATTCGGATATTGGTTTTGAAAGTCGCTTGACAGGTTCGACTTTAACTGTTCATAAAGATCGTTTCTTGGTGAACGTAATTGGATCGGACGAATCGGTGATATCGCAGAGGCTTATTACTGAAATTGCGTCTCAGATAGACAAACAGATTCCAGAACCGACCGTATTGCCGGGTAATTTGGGCTTATTGCCTATGGCTCGACGTATTCCTCACAGCGAAAAGTATGAAAAAGGGAATGTGCTCGGTTACAATTTTATGAAGCAGGCGTGGTTAGCCGACTATTCTGTTGGCGGAAATATCATCACGCTGGCAGTGTTTACGTTTGCGTCTTCCAAAGATGGGCAACTTGCGTACCGGATATTTCAAAAAAAGAGCACGTCACAGAGATCAAGAAATCTTACGCTTGCAAACGAATGCTTTGAAGGGCAAATTGATGACGAATTGATCATGGTCTGTCGGCGTGGCAGATATTTAACGCATGCTTCCGGCTCGCATAATAAAAATGATTTACAAAGCTTGATTGCATCCGCATTGGTATTGCAAGTTGAAGACGAAACATCCAGGGGCATAAATAACCCCTGAGGCAGCCCAGTTGCAATCGCAAGGATGGTGACGGGGAGAGCAGGGAATATAAAGATGAAAATAGGGGTAAGTTCATACAGTTTTTCAAAGCTCGTTCGAAACGGCGCGATGAAGCAAATTGAAATTATAGGCAAGGCCAAGGAAATGGGTTTTGACGTCTTGGAATTTTCGACCATCAATGTGCCGGAAGGCGATACGCTTGAGGCGTTTGCAGGCAAATTGCGGGAAGAGGCAGGTCGGGTGGGTATTCCGCTCGTGAATTATACGATTGGCGCGGATTTCCTACGCGGATCGGGAAACGATTGGAAGGCCGAGGTTGAGAGGCTGAAAAACGAAATAAAAATAGCTGCTATTCTGGGTGTCCCAGGCATGCGCCATGATGTGACCGGTGGATTTCCAGCAGGTTACAAAGGAGCAAAAGGGTTCGACGACGCGTTGCCGACGTTAATTAAAGGTTGCAAAGCAGTCACTGAAATTGCGGCTGAACATGGCATCAAAACAATGGTCGAGAACCATGGATATTTCTGTCAGGACAGCGTAAGGGTGGAAAAATTGATTAATGGCGTGAATCATTCGAATTTTGGCGCACTCATAGATATCGGCAATTTCATTTGTGTTGATGAAGATCCGGGAGTTGCTGTTGGGCGTCTGGCGCCGTATGTGTTTCATGTGCATGCTAAAGATTTTCATTTAAAATCGGGTAACGCGCCGTTTCCGGGCCAGGGATGGAATGTTTCGCGCGGCGGTAATTTCTGGCGCGGCGCGGTGATCGGTCATGGCGATGTGGCGATTCTGCAATGTTTGCGGTCTTTGCTAAGAGTCGGATACGATGGCGTATTGTCCATAGAGTTCGAGGGTATGGAGGATCCTTTGACGGGAATAGGTATCGGGCTGGAAAATCTGCGCAGATTTTTAGCGGAAATTAAAGGCTGAGCATGATTTAATCATGCGTCGCATCGGCAGGCGACGATTAAGTGTCCGTATCTGTTTCGAGAATCCGATCAGATGTAGGCATGACTCCAGGGAATCTTAACGGTGACTTGCCTGCTTTGGCGCGTATTCGGGTAATTATTCGTTGGACAATATGTTTCCGAGCAATAGACTTTTCCAACGCTCGTTTTCCCGGCAAATCAAGCAGTATGATCCCGACCAACAAGGTGAGAATTCCTTGCCCAGGGAGCGCTATCATGACCGCACCGACCAGAAGGAGAATCAGTCCCAACAAGTTTTTGAGGACAACAACGATCAATAGTTTCAATGTGATTTGTTGGCGCGGTTTGACGAGACTCTCTGTTCCATTGAATGCAAAATAATTTTCGGGCATATGAATACAGATGAGCGGGACGATCACAAGGGTTATGACGAACATTACGGCGCTGATAATGATTATCCAGTGAAACGAATTCAATTCTGTCAGATCAGGAATCATGGGCGGAAAAATACCTGCGAAGCAAGAAAAAGACAAGAAAAAATGGCAGTTCAGATTATCCGGACAGGATTTGATTTCAATGCGAGTGTTTAAAGAAAATGACAGGAGTTTATCTTGTCAGATTTTTTTGAACTGTTAGACTCAAGTGGTTATTTGCCGGAGAAAAGCGAGCGCGCGTAATCTACCAACATGGCTCCGGATTGTGATTCGAAGATAGCGCTTTGGAGTTCGTAGTCTTCTCCGTTAATAGCGAGGATGCTTCCCTGTAAATCGCCATTGATTCCTTCGGCCAGCCATAGGTTTTTGTCCGTTATGTCGGCAATACGACGCGCGCATTCGGGGACTATTGTGCCCGGCATACAGAGCAATCTCTGATCGCCAAATTGCATGAGCTGTAGTTCTGCAGGTTCGGAATCTTTCAGTTCCTGGTCGAGCAGACCATTTTCTTGGGCGTGGATGAAATTGATTGTATGAGTCGCTTTGATGATATCCCATTTGGCTTTGATGCGTTGTTGATCGTCGGCTCCGATTTTATCCAGTTCGGCATATGCGCTGAGTGTCTGGGCTAACGCAGTTTTTGCCGAGTCCTGATCCGGCAAGATACGCTGTGGCATATCAAACAAAGATTCCGATTGGCCGGAGAAAGAAATGTTGTCAACGAAATCATTTGAAGAGAGCGCTTTACCTTTAGTCAGAATCTGGTCGGCGAGGCGTTCACCGGCGCGTTGCGCTGCTTTTTCGCCGTACTCTTTTGGAATAACTCGAAGGCGCCGATAACCGGAGGGTGCCGGCAAGTAGGCAATGACCGGCTCGCGCCCGAGAGTCTTGCCCAGTCGTTCACGTGCAGTGTGCAGGAAATCCGAAGATATTTGGGTATTTTCCGAGCCCAATAAATCGGGGATCTCGTCATACACGACGATCATGGCCGGTATTCTGCCGCTGCGCAGGTCTTTAACAATTATTGCTCCTGTATTTGGCGAGTCAAACTCAATTGTTGCCACTTTGGATGGAAGAGATGCGACAGCGGCTTCCGAGGCGGCGTGCACGGATTGCTCGGCCACATATTCTAAATATTCCGGGTCAGGCACATCGTAGGATTCGTCTTTCAGCCAGCAGAGCGCTCGGCTTGTAACGGGCGCCGAATGGTTTTGCGTCGTGCCTATGACAATATTATGTTCATGAGTCCCTGTCGCTTTTACTATTCGTTTGCGTATTGTTCTGACAAATGAAGGATCCAAGGACAGCAAGTCAAGTGAAACAATGATTATGCCTCCACTGCCGCCGCGAAGATGGACGGCTGAAACCAGCAATTTATCGCGTTCTCCGGCGGATATTCGCGGCGCACCGACATAACCGGCCAATCGAACGTTTGCGTTCGGTGTTATATCTCTTGTTGTTGCTGTAGCCCTGATAGACATAATGATGCTGTTGCGTTTCCGGCGCGGGACGATCTAGGATTTCGAGGCATCGTTTTCCTGCACTGAGAACGAACCGGTCGCTCCGGCGGCATGAACTGACTGATCTTGTGTTGCGTTCACAATCGTTTCAATTTGCTTGGTTATTTTTTTCAAATGCAATCTGACTAATCCTTCAATGGATTTTTCCCCCAAAATAACCAGAATCAGAAAATTGTCGCCAAGCGCCTGAATAAGCACACCAGACGTTACGCCTCTGTGACAAATTGATTTAAACCCTTCTTCCTCGCCGACAATGCCGGCCAGTTCGCGTGTAGCGGCAAAGCTACCGGCAGCCAAAGCCGCAGCGGTTTCAATGGATTTATCGTTGGTTTGGGATTCGCTTGCCAGTATGTATCCGCCGATGTCGCAGATAACTACGGCCTTGGCGTCACAATCCTTTGCCAGTTTGTTGATTACTGTCCCTAATGTTTGACTTTGTTCTTTGCTCAGTGCGGTTGCGGTCATGAGTATCTCTTGCGCATTATTCGCCTGTTTTTTTTGCGCTCATATTATTTTCTTCTATGAAGAGCGCCATTACCATTTTGCATATTGTATTAAGAGTTTTGTACACACCGACTCCTTCTACAGCGACGCCATTGAAGTATTGAGCTCGTGCCTGGCCTTGATTCAAAAGAAAATCAAGGTATTCTTGCGGGGCGACATTGGGCAGGTCACGCTTATTGAATTGCAGCAGGTACGGAATTTCGTCAAGGCTTCTATTATAAGTGGCCAAGTTCTCTTTCAGGTTCTCGAAACTGAGTACATTTTGTTCCATTTCTTCCCATTGAGAATCGGCAACGAATACGAGTCCATCTACTCCGGTAAGCACGATTTTACGTGTTTGGTTATAAATTGCCTGACCTGGAACCGTGTAAAGTTGAAAGCGTGAAGTAAATCCCTTGATGGCATCCGATTCCAGTGGAAGAAAGTCGAAATACAGAGTTCTGTCCTGTTGCGTTGCGAGCATTGTCATTTCGCCTTTTACTTCGTCGGGCATTGAGGCGTGGAGATACTCAATGTTTGTAGTTTTACCGCTAAGTGGCGGCCCATAATAGACGATTTTAAAGCTGATCTCGTGCTTGCCAAGATTAACAAATGGCATAATTCATTGCCTCATAAACCACTATCATTTCTATTTATTCGACATCGGCACTGTGGTCCAACCGTGTCAGTGAGAAAATAAACTAGACTGTTTGTGATTTTTTTGCAAACTAAAAGGCAAATAGTTGTAGCCTGACTGACCGTTGCCGTGATTTTCGGCGGCGGCGGTTGTGTTGCCCATTTGTTTAAGGTTTTTATGACTAACAGAAAAGACAGCGCCGATTCCCAAGACATGTCGAGTGATTCATCTGATGCCTTAGCGGCCTTGGAAATGATCAATCGCGCCCTCGCCGAAGTGGGCGACGAAGAATCGTTGACTCCCCAGGACGAGGATTCATTCGAATTTTCTCTTACTGAAGCATTAAAACTGTTGCCGAGACGGTATGTGAAGGAATCCAATTTGGATGAACTTGCAAGCGATTCCATCATCATCACGGTGCCGGATTTGTTCAAGCAATTAGCGAAAGGCAAAATTGCGATGCCAGTGTCGAAGCTTGCCTATTTTGTGCCTGCAAATCTGATGTACGATGCGGCCTTTAATGATGAGAACATGGTAAATCTTTCGCTTCAGTCTGTTGTGCGGGCGATTGGGTTGGAGGCGTTCACCAAGCGGCTTCCGTCGCAAGTCCGTGAATACGACATTGACGGCCTTCCGGATCCGTTTAAAGAAGATGAGACGGTTGTTCTTTCTCTCGGATCTGAGGAAGTGGCGACCGAAATGGAAAAGCAGACTATTTGGGATGCCGGATCTTCGGAGGAAGAAAAACCTGCGGAAGCTACGACAAAAGATACGGCCAAAACTGCGCCGGAAAAGCCCGCGGCTTCTGAGGTGAAAGCCGCTAAACCTGCGATTGATCAGCCAATTGCGCATGTGGCTGAATCTGAAATTAAACCGGAACAGCCGATTATAGAAAAAATTGTTTCGGCGTCTCCGGTGAAGGAACCGGTGTCGGAAGCTCGGGAAGTTTCTGCTGTTGCCGCGAAATTCGAAACCGAGCAAGCTGCCGTTGTCGAATTTAAATATCCGCTTAAAGACGCTTCTGCATTGCTTCCGGTTGAGTATAGCAGTGGTGTGCATGAAATGGAAACTGACGCC
>JAFGTH010000136.1 GCA_016934225.1 Lentisphaerota bacterium
AAAGTTCATACAAATGCGGATATTGTGACGAGGCATATTGGGCAATGAGTTGGAAACAAGGAACGGACCGGTCCGCTTCTTCCGCATTTTCCATGAAAGCGTGTCCCTGTCCGTAACAGAAGGCCAACAGGGGCATTTGGTCGCATTTTTTGAGTCCTTTCCGCAGAATGCGAATAGCTTCTGCGTCCCGGTTTTTTTGAAACAGCAGCGATGCCAGGGATATATACGCACGGGGTTCGTTCGGCGCAATTTGGATCAGCTTTTGAAACAGAGCTATTGCGCGATCATTTTCGCCTTCCATTATGAGTTTTCTGCCGTAACTTCCTGCCATTGTGAGGACGATGAGATCATTGTCATTGCGCAGAGCTTTGGTCAGGTAGCGTATGGCTTCGGAATCGTTCTTTTTGTCAAAAAGAATCTGTGCCAGCGCAAGGTACAATTCTGTTCTGTCCGGTGATAGTTTAATAGCGGTCGCATAGTGTTTAGCGGCCACATCTATATTGCCGATAATACGGCTTGCCTCTGCCATGTCGCGGTGTCGGTTCGGATCGCGCGGATTTTGATCGCATGATTTTTTAAATGTTTCTATGGCCTTGTCATGTAAACCTTGTGACAGATAACACAATGCGGCATGGACATATGTTCTATGTTCTTCAGGATCCAGTTTGGCGGCGGCAAGAAATTGCTCCAAGGTGTCGGGTGACTTCTTATCGAGCTGATTGTGGTATATCAAACCCATGGCATAGTGAGCCAATGCCTCAGCGAAGGCCGTTTCGTCCTGGGTCAGCAGAACGTCCGGTTCTTTCGACGAAACCCCAACTGTCCCACATCCGGAGAGGAGCAGGAGCAAACAAACAAAAACCGCATGCCTGGGCATGGAAGCACCTCCCAGGTATATTACTTATTTTTTTTCTTGTGACGATCTTTCTTAGTACGCTTGCGGTACTTGTGTTTCGTCATCTTTTTGATGCGCTTTTTCTTTATTGATCCCACTGTATGTTCTCCTCTGCTAACAACCGTCTGAAGATGCTACGGAATAACCTTGTTCAAGGGCAATTCGATAATACCCTCTGCGCCGGCCTTTTTCAGCTTAGGTATTATTTCTCTGACGATTTTTTCTTGAACAACGGATTCCACGGCTACCCAGTCTGTTGAATTCAGATTGCTTACTGTTGGAGCGTTGAGCGATGGCAGTATCTCCATTATGGCTCTTACGTTGTCCTGTTTCGCGTTCATTTTTAACAGCACAGTGTTTTGAGCGGCCAGGGCGCCTTTCAGCAGAATTGCCAATTGTTCGATTTTTGCCTGTTTCCAATCATTTTCCCATGATTTTTTGTTTGCAATAAACCGTGTAGTGGATTCGAGAATAGTTTCCACTATACGCAAATTATTTGCGCGCAGAGAGGATCCTGTTTCCGTGACATCAACAATTGCATCCACCAATTCCGGTGTTTTTGCTTCAGTGGCGCCCCATGAAAATTCAACGTTTGCATTGATTCCTTTTTTCTCCAGAAAACGCTGTGTGAGCCCTACGGCTTCGGTGGCGATGAGTTTGCCTTCCAAATCTTTGACGCATTTAATGGGTGAATCATTCGGCACTGCGAGCACCCAGCGAACCGGGCGCAGGCCCTGTTTGGCATACAAGAGCTCAGCGACTTCTATTACATTGGAGCCGTTCTCAACGATCCAGTCGTGACCGGTAATGCCGGCATCCAGCGCGCCGAGTTCTACATATCGGCTGATTTCCTGCGCCCTGATCAATCTGCCTTCCAGGTCAGGATCATCAATATTGGGCAGATAGGATCTGGATCCGACTTCAATGGTAAAGCCGGCGTTCTTCATCATTTCGAATGTTGCATCTTGCAGGCTGCCCTTCGGCAGTCCAAGCACAAGTTTGTTCATTTCCAGATCCTTTTACAATTTAAAGGAGTGTTGTTTAGGGGAGATATATAATATAATTGTTATGACACGTCCATAAACAAGTTTGGAACGGCGAATGAATTCAGGAGTTATTCAATTACAGCCCGCCGGCCCTCAAGTCTGACGCGGCCCGAAGCCAGGGCTGTCAATGCCTCCGGATATGCCTTGTGTTCTTCGGCCTGAATGCGTGTGTGCAGTGTGGCTGGGGTGTCGTTTTCCAGTACGGGAACCGATTTTTGAACAAGGATAGGTCCGGTATCTGTGCCTTCATCCACAATATGAACAGTGCATCCTGCTACTTTGACGCCGTAATCCAGCGCTTGTTTCCAGCTTTCCATGCCTGGGAACGCCGGCAATAGAGCCGGATGGATATTAAGCACGCGATTCGGGAAAGCGGTCAGCAATGCCGTTTTGACAATTCGCATGAAGCCGGCCAGGACGACCACTTCTGTTTGGAAACTTTGCATGAGAGCTATGTATTTCTTCTCCGCATCGCCTTCCAGCTTGGTCTTGAACGGGGCTGCGCTGATAAACTCAGCGTGAATTCCGTGTTTTCGCGCTCGTTCAAGAATATATGCATTTTCCACATCGGAGATGACACATGTAATTTTCGCGTTCAGGCTCCCGGTTTCTATAGAATCTATAATTGACTGGGCGTTGCTTCCATTGCCTGATCCGAGCACTGCGACTCTAAGCGGTTCTTGTAATTGCCTTTTGTCATTCATTGTTAAATCGCTAGCCTTGTTTGTTCTCTAATAAGCGCGCTATCCGAAGCTTTGAAAGAATGGTGGGCGATGAGGGACTTGAACCCCCGACATCCAGCGTGTAAAGCTGGCGCTCTAGCCAACTGAGCTAATCGCCCGGGTATCAAAGCCTCAGGAGCCTATCTTATTGCTGCGGGTTGTCAAGTTGTTGCCTCTAATGCGTATGTTATTGCCGCCTTCATGGTGCCTGGGGCGGGAGTCGAACCCGCACGACCTTGCGGTCAAGGGATTTTAAGTCCCTTGTGTCTGCCATTCCACCACCCAGGCGCTATCTGACAATACCGTATACAAGTTTAAGCGTTGCCGCAAGCAAAGTGGATGACGCAAATGATAAAATTGCAACATTAGAATGAAAGTGATCTGCAAGAACGAACGGAATTCAGCGCCCATGGGCAAAGACAATTCCAGTTGGCCGCGCGTGTTTTTATGTCCGGCATGCTCTGCTGGTTCTGAAAATATGGCCGGAATAATTATTATCTCTTTCAGGGCAATAACGTGTTCCGGATTAATCGGCGGCAACATGGATGAGTTTTGAATCACGGAGCCGTCTGTTTCTTTTCATGGTTTCTGTCTTGAGCGCAAATGAGGTGACAATGCCCAAGGAGAATAATAGGTATCAGTTCTCCGAAAATGCGGATTTCATACAGGCATCCGACGAAAGTCATTGCAAAGAGATAAACAGGAAGAACCAACAGAGATCTTCTGACAAATTGTGTGTCAATATTTCTGAAGTGAAGGATCAACGGAACCCATAATCCTCCGAAGGCTGTCAGAAGTTGTGCCCAGACCAAAGCGGGCAGAGTGTCTCCGGCCTGTATAAGAGAACGCAGGTTGTTTATTACTGTCAGACGGCAAAACCCGCCGATGTTGGCATAGTCAGTGATATTACCGAAATAGATTACCCAGAGCGCAGCCTTAATCGCTAACCAGAGCGCTCCTTGTGCAATGCAATGCTTTAAAGTTCTTGTTCGCTGTCCTGGCATCCATCGCGCCATAAGGAAAATAATGGTCAAGAAACATGAAGTTTCTCGATTCAGAGTTGCTATTGCGTAAACGAGATAAAAAGCCGGATATTTCTCTCGATAAATTAGGAAAATGCCCCAGCAAAAGAGGGCAATCGCCGGGATGTCCGAGATATAGTAATAACGTTGAAACGGCAAAACGCATGCGAATGGCAACATAAGACATAACAGGAAAGAATAGGCATCTATTTGTCGGGTGCGACCGAAAACGGCAAACAGCATCATGCGACCGCCTGCAATGTAGAGAAGAGTAGCAACCATGGTGAACAGCAGCGCCAAAGTTTTGATATCGGGCTTGTAACCGGTAACGGATTGTACGGCATAATCAGACGCGTTCATAAGCAAAGGGACAAGAATACGATATTGGAATGGCGTGGGCGCCGAACCTTCGCAGATCTGTTGCAACATGCTCCAATCGAATTCGGTCATAACACGTTGTGTTAAAGTCCATGCCAGGCATAATGAATAAGCAAGAAACACTGTGCCGACGATGATCTGTGAACATACTCGTCGAATATTGATGCGTTGACTTTTCATGGCGTTTGCTTTGTAACCGCTATGACGATCGAATTAACCATCTTCACGATTTGCCGTTCACTGTTGCCTTATAATACAACAATGCTTTGGTTGGGCAATCTGATTGCCGCTGCCGGGACGCTTGGCGTAAATTTTGAATCTATTGCAATGCAGAAAACAGGGCGCAGTTTACTGGAGTCCATTAAATTCTTTTACGGCATCAATCATGGCCACGATATTGACCGGCGGCGTGTTCGCCAGAATATTGTGGACGGTATTGAAAACAAAACCTCCATTTCTGGAGAATATTTCACAACGTTTCAAAACTTCTTCACGAACTTGCTCAGGCTTTCCGAACGGCATTGTTTTTTGAGTGTCAACGCCGCCTCCCCAGAAAACGATACTATCGCCATAGCGGTCTTTCAGTGTTTGAGGGTCCATTCCGGTTGCCGAGCATTGGACTGGGTTGAGGATATCGAAACCGGAATCAATGAAATGAGGAATAAATTTCTCTACTGCGCCGCAAGAGTGCTTGAAAGTTTTCCAGGCAGTGTTTTTGTGTATCCACCCGTTGATCCTTTTATAATATGGCGCGTAAAGTTCCTCGTATGTATCAGTGGAGCAGAAACTGGACGTTTGTGTGCCGAAATCCGTGCCGCAGATAAACATGACATCTACCGCATTGCCGATTACTGAGTGAACTTTCTCGATATTCTTAATTGCAATGTCGCATTGAGCGGAAAAAATTGCGTGGATATAATCTTGCCGTGCGGCAGTAGAGATATACCATTCCGTAACATCTCTGATTCCTTTTGGATGTTTGAGAAATGGCGCAGGCACCAGCGCGATGTCGCCGAATGCTGTTCCTCCGATTCCTGCTACAACGGCGCGTTTGGATGATGAGAGCTGTTTCGCCGATACTGCGTAATAGTTCAGATCGGCTTCGGATATTTCTTCAAATTCCTCCAGGTTGTCTTCCGGATTCAGATTGTCGTCATCTATGGGTTCCTGCCTGATAATTGAATCGAAGAAAAAGCCGTCAGCTGGCATGCGTCCGCTTGGAGGAGCGCTTGTGTCCCCTTGGGGATAGATCAACAAGTCGCCATTATCATCTTTGGTGGTGTTGAAGCGTTCCGGCACCAGCAGAATTTGTCCCCATGGCGCCTTGAATTCTTTCCAATTTTCGTTTCTAAATCCGAACATTGTAGTAGGGGCGGGCAGTGGAACAGTATCAATGCCCAGCGCGTCCAGGAGATCTTCTTCGATCACGCCAAGCATTTGGTAAGGCTCCCCGGTTTTTATGGGGTGTTTCTCAAGGCCGTAGTAATCCCGCAGGGTTTCGACACATATTACATGCATCCCGGTTACGGCGGTACTGCCGAAATCCACAGGAACACAGTCTTGTGTTTTATGGTCAAAAGCGCCTTTGATTCGTTCTTTGCTTGTCGCCATTTGTTTGTTCTAAGCGTCTGTTAACAGCGCCAGATATGAAATAATATTTCAAATGAAAATAGAAGTATAGCATTTTTATCGAGGCGCTCAAGTCTGCAATTTGCTGCATAGCAAAAGGCGCAAGAAGAACGAGCGATTAAATGCGCTCAAAGCTTTATAAGTCGGTAGAATCAGATTGGAAGATTTTGAATATTGTCAGCGCGCAGTATAACGGTTCTATCGTCAAGTTTTTTTGCGCCTTGCTCGATATAATTATCAATGCCTATACCTTCCCTGACTCGAATTTCCAGAGTGTATGGCGGATTGATCACGAGCGGGGAGATGTTGTCTTTCCCCAGGATGGCTTCGCGTGCTGTTTTGCGTGTCAAGTCGCATGCCTGTTCATGTGTCAAATGTCGCGCAGATTCGAGTCCTGTGCCCCACTTGACGATTGCGCAATGTATGCCGGGCACGAGGTCTTTTGCTTCTGCGATAGCCTTGTCATCGCCGGAAATAAATATGGTCGGGACTCCGAGTGTGCCAGCCAGGAAGGCTCTGGCGCCGAACTCGCCGACTAATCGTCCGTTCAGTTTATAATATTCGATTTTTTTTGACATATAAGTATGACAAAGGTTCGCCTTAGGTGTGCCTGCCATTGCATGTTGTCCGACAAAAAAGAGGGCGTTGTAAGACCGGTCCAATTTGCCGATTGCGTTTGGAGTTCCTCTCGGTATAAGTTTGGCTTTTTTGTGAAATTTTTCGGCGATGATACCGCCTGCGCCGTGAGCGTCCCAAACCATTACGTCGGCATTGGGTTCGGCTTCGAGAATTCCGTCCACGGCGGCGTTCACTTCGCCGGTCAGCATCAACATTGCCTCGCCTTTGATATGCGGCTGATCTTCATGATCTATGGTTTGCGCAAATGTCGAGACCATAGCCGGTCCTTCCAAGTCTGTTATGATAAAAACTTTCATGTTGTAATTTTTGCCTAAAGCATGTTCAGTGTTTTGATTGTTTCTGTTTGTTCTAGGAAGAAGAATAGAACAGAAAGCGAGCGTTCCGTCAACGACAATGCATTCGGGTTTTCTTCTGCGGTTCAAGCGGGGATAGTCCGACCGGGCGAGTTTTGGATTTGGCGACAATTGTGGAACGTAAAGAGTGAGCACGGTTAACATTTGCGAGACATTTATTTCCATTCAGGGCGAGACGACTTATGCCGGCATAAGGTGTTTTTTTATTCGATTGTCCGAATGCAATTTGAGGTGCAAGTATTGTGATACTGTCTATGCATATGATATCGGCAAGACGGTGGAGTCTGATAAATTGATTGCGGATGCGATTGAAACGACAGCCCCGCTGGTTATGATAACCGGCGGAGAGCCGCTTCTGCAGCAGGGTTTTAAGGATTTGGCAATAAAGTTATGCGAGATTCCCGGCACAACAGTGTTGGTCGAGACGAACGGTAGTCTGGACATATCGGTTATTCCTGCAAAGGCGGTGGCCATTGTTGATGTGAAATGCCCCGGCAGTGGCGAGGCCGGTTCGTTTGACGAATGGAACATTGGACGACTTCGTCCGCATGATGAGGTAAAGTTTGTGTTATGCGATCGTGGCGACTATGATTGGGCCTGCGAGTTTGTGAAACGGACGAACTTGACGCAGCATTGCAAAAGCATTTTGTTCAGTCCAGTGTCGAGCATGCTCAACACCGGCATTCTTGCGCAGTGGATAATTGACGACGGCGTGAATGTGCGGCTGCAGCCGCAATTGCATAAAGTGATGGGAGTTAGATGAAGAGGGCGATTGTGCTGTTGTCAGGAGGGATTGATTCAACCACGCTGCTTTATTTTGCGAAACGGCATGAAAATGTGGATGAGCTTTATGCGCTGACATTCGATTATGGCCAGAAACATGCGCGGGAAATCGAAATGGCGCTATGGCAGGCGCAATCGGCGCGTGTAACTGCGCACAGGGTTGTCAAGATTGGCGCGCTTGGCGAATTGACCGGCAAAATGTCTGCGCTGACAGGCAACGGAATGGCAGTGCCGGATCTTGCCGCCATAAAGGAGGCGGATCGTAGTCAGCCGCAGACGTACGTTCCCAACAGAAACATGGTTTTACTTGCGTTATCGGCGGCATATGCCGAGACGGAAGGCATATTAGATATTTACTATGGAGCGCAGCGTCAGGATAAGTACGGTTACTGGGATTGCACAGGAGAGTTTGTTGCCGGGATGAATGAAGTTTTTGCGCTTAATCATCGGGAACCGGTTGTTGTGCATGCGCCTTTTGTGGATATGAGAAAATCGGAAGTTGTAAAAATTGGGCTGGAGCTTGGCGTGGACTATTCGCATACTTGGACGTGCTACAGGGGAACCGATGTTCCGTGCGGGACCTGTCCGAGTTGTGTTGAGCGAATCAACGCCATGCGCGAAGCGGGCGTAAAAGACATTTGATCTTGAGATTACTAATGGGAGTGTGACAGATGGCGAACACAGTGCTGATTGGAGCGCAATGGGGTGATGAAGGCAAGGGCAAAATCATAGATGTTCTTGCAGAAGACGTTGACATCGTAGCGCGATATCAAGGCGGGAACAATGCAGGTCACACCGTAAAAGTGAAAGACGAGCAGTATGTGCTTCATCTGATTCCGTCCGGCATCTTGCATAAAGGCAAGACCTGTGTGATAGGCAACGGTGTTGTTGTGGATCCTGTGGCTCTAATGCAGGAGATTGCGGAACTTGAAAAACGCGGGTTCAGTGTTAAAGGTCATTTAATAGTCAGTGATCGCGCACATACTGTTTTTCCGTTTCATGGCGCTCTTGACGCTTGCCGGGAGGCGAGGTTGTCGGAAGGTCGAAAGATAGGCACTACAAAGCGTGGTATTGGACCTTCATATGGCGACAAGGTGTCGAGAGTCGGCATTCGAATTGGAGATTTGGTAGGCGACGATTTGATGTCAAAATTGGAAGGTCGTATTGAGGAAGCCAACAGAGTGCTGGTCGCGCTTAACGGAGAACCTTTGGATGTTGAAAAGATTAAGGATCAATATGCAGCCGTGGCCGTCAAGCTTTCTCCGTATGTCGCCGATTCTGTGGTGTTTCTGAACAAAGCGCTCAAGGACGGCAAATCTATTCTATTTGAGGGCGCGCAGGGGACCATGCTGGACATAGATTTTGGAACGTATCCTTTTGTAACATCATCCAACGCTACGGCCGGCGGGGCCTGTACCGGCACAGGTGTTCCGCCTAACAGGATTGATCGGGTGATAGGGGTTATCAAGGCATACACCACGCGGGTCGGCGCGGGTCCGTTTCCAACCGAATTGAAAGATGAGACAGGTGAACTCCTTGGGAAAGAAGGGCACGAATTTGGCGCGACTACAGGTCGGCCGCGGAGATGCGGTTGGTTTGACGCCGTGATCGGGCGTTATTCAGCGATGGTCAATGGCGTTGATTACTGGGCGATGACAAAACTTGATGTTTTGGATACCGTCAAGACGATTCATATATGTACCGCTTACAGGCACAACGGAAAGATATACGATTCGATTCCGTCTGATAAGCGGATTCTTGAGGAGTGTGTTCCGGTTTACGAACAAATGGATGGATGGCAGGTATCCACCAAAGATGTTACAGACTATAATGACCTTCCCGACAAAGCCAAGGCGTATGTCATGCGGTTGTGCGAATTGACGGGTGTTGATCTTGGCATTCTGTCTGTTGGGCCTCGCAGAGCCAGCACATTGCGTATAGCGATTTAGGAGGGAATGGATTGTTCTTGGCGTTTATTGCCGCCGTATTGGTCGCGATTTACCCGGGTTTTTCATTATGATTACAGACAAGAACATACCACGGCATATTGCAATTATTATGGACGGTAATGGACGATGGGCGAAGCAGCGAGGTTTGTCGAGATTACAGGGACATAAGGAAGGAGCGCAATCCGTGCGGGCAATTGTCCGTGCGTGCAAGGATGAGGGTGTCAAGTATCTTACTCTTTACGCGTTCAGCACTGAAAACTGGGCTCGTCCCAAGGAAGAAGTGGCGGGTCTCATGAAACTGTTGGTGGATTTTTTGAAAGAACAGGAATGCGAATTGCATGAAAACAAGGTCAGGTTGCGTGTGATAGGCAGAACCGAAGATATGCCGATATTAGTTCAATCTGAGTTGAAACGCGTGATTAAGGCCACATCAGCATATGATTCCGGGAACCTTACGCTTGCGCTTAGTTATGGCGGACGAAGCGAGATTGTCAGATCCGCCAGATTGATTGCCGAGCAGGTTCGCGGAGGCAGGCTGAAGCCGTCCGATATTGACGAAGCGACCATTGCGGAGAATCTTTACGCTCCGGACGTGCCGGATCCTGATCTAATGATCCGAACGAGCGGCGAGATGCGTATCAGCAATTTTCTGCTTTGGCAGTTATCCTACAGCGAATTGTATATTACGGATACGCTGTGGCCGGATTTCAGGGCGGAGCAGTTTCATGAGGCAATTCTTGAATATGGCCGACGTCGGCGTCGCTTTGGCGATATTGATGCGACCTGATAACCGGAGACCAATGTGCTGAAACACAGATTGATGAGCGGATTGATAATAGTAAGCGCACTTGTGCTGCTATCGAACTATCTTTCGCCGGTTGGTATCTGGTTGTTGCTGGTGGTATTATCTGCAATCGGTCAGCTTGAATTCTATACGATGGCCAACAAGGCGGGAATTCCCGTATTTCGTATTGTCGGCGTTGTGTGTGGTACTGGAATAATATCTACAACAGTTTGCACTATCGGACCGGATGCTGAATCTATTGCAAACGGGTACAGATGGGAAAACATGGTAATGTTGGCGTCGGTGATCGCGATATTCGTGAGGCAGTTTCCTCAAAAACACAATGATAAACCGCTTGAGACGATTGCATGCACTCTTTTTGGCGTATTATATGTGCCAGTTTTGTTTAACTGTTTTACTCGTCTGGTTTTTGTCTGGAGCGCCGCAAATGCCACGTTTCGTGTCAGCGAGACTGGTCGGTTGTTAATATTGTATCTGGTGCTGGTGGTGAAATCTACTGATACGGGCGCGTATTTCGCAGGTCGCGCATTTGGGCGTCACAAACTTTTTCCCCGCGTGTCGCCTAACAAGTCTTGGGAGGGTTTGTGTGGCGGCATTATAACTGCGGTGTTGGCAAGTTGGTTTTTCTGGCTCGTGTCTAAAGGTTCTTTTGGAGTCATTTCGTTTAAATTGCGCGATTCCATGTTGCTGGGGTTAATACTTGCCATCGTTGGTGTAATTGGCGACATGTTCGAGTCTCTCGTCAAGCGCGGCGCAGGGGTCAAGGATTCCGGCGCCTTTGTTCCGGGTATGGGCGGTCTGTTGGATGTGTTGGACAGTCTGTTGTTTGGGGCGCCGGCTCTTTATGCG
>JAFGTH010000137.1 GCA_016934225.1 Lentisphaerota bacterium
AGAATGGAACCGCAGATGGACGCAGATGGACGCGGATGAGGAGGGGAGAATGGAACCGCAGATGAACGCAGATGGACGCGGGTGAGGAGGGAGAGGGATTGAACCACGGAGACACGGAGATGAGGCTCGACAACGGATGACCAAGACAAAGAAGATCATGTTTTCAAGTCTACTCGTCGCTATTGCCGGCATTCTGGCAATTGGCGTAGCCGAGCTCATACTGAGGCGTATCGGATTCCGATATGCTCTCTATCCTACGGAAATTCAAGTAGGCTGGCCGGATCCGATGGCAATTGCCCAGTCGCTGGAGTCGGATCGCGAAGTGCTGTGGGTTCCTGAGTGGTACAGGGGCAGAATCGCCGAGTGGCAAGGGAAAGAACCGACAATTGTTTTTATGGGTTGTTCTTGTACCGAAAGCGGCAGGTACGGTGAATTTCTTGAAGAAAGAATAACGGCAATGCATCAGAATGCCGGGATTACAACCGTTAACGTGGGTGTGGGTTGTTGGACTACATACCAGGGGTTGCAGCAGCTTAAACGCGATGTTGTTCCAATGCGCCCGCGCATTGTTACTGTTTATTACGGATGGAATGATCATTGGGAAAGTTTTGGGATCGAGGATAAGGAAATCGGCAAATTCAACTTGAAACATTCGGTTGCCGCTTTGGAACGGTATGACAGATGGAGAGTTCTGCAGCTCTTAGGCAAAATATATTTTAATTTCAAAATGAAGCTCAAAAACGGGCCGATGCCTAAAAGAGTGTCAATTAATGATTTCGAAAAAAATCTGCGTGAGATTGTCCGAATTTGTCGTGAGCATGATATTGTGCCAGTTCTCATGACCGCTCCTTCATCACATAAGCATGGCGCCGAACCGGAGCGCCTGAAATTGCGGTGGATCAGCGACTTGAACGAATTGGTGCCGCTCCATGCAGCATACGTGCAGATTGTGCGTGATGTCGCCGGCGAAACCGGAGCGCATTTAATAGATCTTTATGCCCTGTTCCGCGCTTTGCCGGAAGAAGAACAGGCGAACAGTTTCACTAAAGACGGAATTCATCTTACTGAAATGGGCGACAGACATATTGCCGACTTCATGTACAAGTATTTTGAGAAAGACGGCCTGATCAAATGACGACCAAAAGAAGCGTCAGGGAAATGTAGTATATGAATGCTGAAAAGACGGATCGAAAGGTGTCGCATATTGACCGGATGTCGAAATTGAAATGTGTCTTGGTTACGGACAATGAATGAAGAAAGAAAACGTAAAATTTCACGTTAAACGCAAAACAGAATGAAAGAGTTTTTTAAATCGAAGCGAACCGTCTTTCTTGCCCTTGCAACAGTGACAATTACCTGGCTATTGATCGGAACGGTATATTGGCTGTTTGGACATGATATTGTCAAGGCGGCCTACGAAGGTTGCGTACCGCTGTTAAGCAGAACCATTGTCGGGCAGTCTGTGCATTCCGTGGAATTTTATTTTGCGATTGCCGACCGGCTTGTAAAAAAGTGGCTGCTTCTTTATCCGGTTTTTCTATATTTGGCGGCATGTATGCTCGGTAACCGGCTGCGTTGGACTGCAGCCGCTCTTCTTGTTCCCGTAATTACGTATTGCCTGGGCATGGCGCCGTCTCTTGTTGGCGGAGACGGCGACGAATTTCTATTGCAGGCTTTTCGAATGGGCATAGCCCATCCATGCGGTTATCCGGTGTATCTTTGGATTGGAAAACTGTTTCTTATTATGACAGGAAACAGTTTTGCGACCATGAACATGGTTTCTGTTGTATTTGCCGTTTTGACGCTGTTAATGCTGTGGGTTCTTATGCGAAGAATGCGAATATCTTCCATGAGCGCAACAGTCGCTTTGATGTTTTATGCGTTCAGTCCGACGTTCTGGATGCATGCCATGCGGGCGGAGGTTTACAATGTAAATGCCGCGTTTGTTACGGTAATTTTATTACTTTTTTTTGCCTGGCATGAGGATCGGAAGCTGTCGGCATTGTCTGTGGCGGCTTTTGTGTATGGCCTGAGTCTGGGTGTGCATTTTTCCAATATTTTGATGAGTCTGCCGATAGCAATTATACTGATCGTGGCGATGTTAAAAAAGAGGATCAAACCAACAAGCGTTTTATTACTCGCTGTCGGACCGGCAATGGTAGGGGCCATGATTCCTTTTGCCTACATATGGTTTCGTTCTCAAACCTTGCCCCCGACAGGAACGATGTACTGTCCGAGCAATTTTGTGGATTTCGTGCGCTTCATCAGTGGGGCGCAATATGGCGCAACAGAATTACCGGATTTTATGTTTGCGGTAACGCGCGTATTCAGGCATCTGGGCATACTTATGTTCGGTTTTATGGGCATAGGCTTTGTGTTGTCTGCGATCGGTTTATTTGCCCGAAAACAGTCAAAAAATTTGTTTACTGTTTTCCTGATTATGCTGTTGTGCTTTGACCTGTCTTTTTTCACGTTTTACAGAGTGGGCGACTTTTACGTAATGACGGTAGTATCTCATATTGTCATCGCGTTGTTTCTTGGTCGTGGAATGGATTTGCTTTACGGGTCGAAGCGTATTATGGCGGAATTCGTTGTGCCGCTATGCGCGTGTGGAGTAACGCTCCAAATGGTGTTATTCCCTCATTTCTTTGATCAATTCAGGGAGGATTTGGACGCAAGAGAGCGGGGCGAAGCTGTTCTTGTGCTGATTCAAGAAGAGTCCACGGTATTTGCGCCGTGGAACATTTATACCTCGCTGCGGTGTGTTCAGACTCTTCAGCACAGGCAAGAGAACACACACGTTTATGAAATAAGCAATCAGGCAAGATACTACGGCAAAGGGGAAAATATTACGCGTATAATATGGCAAGATTATGTGGAAGAAAATATCGGCCGCCAACCGATCTATTGCATTGGCATGGACAGCTCTATCAATTCGCTTTATGACATGGAGCCGGTCGGCGCGGATGTTTACAGGCTTTCGAGAAAAGAGTGAACAAAGCGACCTTATAGTATTGCGAATTTTCTTGTTTTTTATCGCGCGAACGGGCGGATAAGGGTCTAACATTAAAGATAGTTTCTTTGTGGTTTTAATCCGCTACGAATTGAAATCTCGTAAATCGGGGATTTGATCAAAATTCATGAAGCATTCAAACACATGGTTGATTAGAACATTTATAATAGTGGCGCTGTCTTTTCACGCGTTGCTTGTGTTTAAACATTTTCCGATAAGTTCCGTGACGCGCGGTGAGCCGTTGTGTTCGCAGGATCTCAGCTATCATTTTGCCTCTGCTGTTGAGGGCAAGGATTTCATTGCGGAGCGCCATCGTATATGGGGTTACAGTCCCAGGTACATGGCTGGATACCCGTGGGGCTTGTGGAACAGCTTCAGCAAGAGAGGCTATGAGACGGCTCCTGCATTAATGCCGTTTCTATCGGTGGAGGCGGCCTACTATGTATGGATTGTCCTGATGGCTTTGGCGACGCCGGTCTTGCCTGCCGTGGCTGCTTGGATAGCGGGTTGTCGAAGTTCAGTAGTGCAATTTTGCCTGGTTCTGGGTGTCGTTGTTTACCAGATGGATAGCACGGTATCCTACTTCTGGACATTCGGGAATTTGACGTTCCCTTTCGTCTCTGCTGCGATCCTTATCTATATGGCTTGTCTGATCCGCGGCGTTGCCGGTTCTTGGAAGTATACCGTGTGCGCCGCCATCGCGCTCGGCGTCATTTTCTGGTTGCATCCCCTTGCCGTGGTACCGTTGGCGTTGGGAAGTTTGGCCGCGATATATGTATTGCGTTATGAACTCTCGAGAAAGACGGCGTTACTGCGTTTGTGTGCTGTGTTTGTTCTGGCCGCGTTGATTGTCCTGCCGTGGCTCGTTCCGCTGTGGGCTTTTCGAGACATGCGCGCTACAGCGCCAAGAGGGTTGAGCAGTGATATTCGTTTTTTTGTCATGGACCTGCTGTCGGATAGAGGGTACCGCCGGCCCTTTGATCGGAGATTTTTATTCCATATTGTTTTTGTTCTGACTGTTCTTGGTGCGGTGCACCGTCGTTTTGCTCGTATGAGCGAGTCCGATGCGAACGAAGTACTCGAGAACAAAGTCGTACCGGCCGTAGCGCTGACTTGCCTTGCGTTGTTGATCTGTACTTATTCGTTTGGCTACGTGTTTCTGCTTCAGCAGACGCAACCGTACCGCTATATAACGACCTTCATGATGCTGGCTGTATTGCCGGCATCGGTCGGTTTGAGGTCCCTGTCGGAGCATATCGCAGCGGCTAATCGTCAGGGAAGGATAGTGGCGGCATGTCTCATGTTCGTCATGCTGCCGGATATGACCGCGTACGTGTTCGACCTTGTTAATCGCGAACCTGCCAGAGGCCTTGATCCCGACCAGCAAGAAGTGGTGAGGTGGTTAACGGCAGAAGACGCAACACTTGGCGATGGGAGAATTCTCTGCGAAGACGGCATGCTCGGCAACTTGTTGCCGTATCTGACCGGTCGAGAAGTGATAGGCGGGTATATCGGCGACCAGTCGGCTCTGGTTCATAAGTGGGCCAGCATCAGTCCAACCAGACTGTTCGGGTGGGAGAGGAGGCAGGGGGCGGGAGACAGGGGTCAGGAGTCTGGGGAACTCAGAGACTACCTGGAGTTGTACAATATCAGGGTGATTGTGGCTGAGTCGGGTGAATTGAAGAGAGATATCGCGAACCTTGG
>JAFGTH010000138.1 GCA_016934225.1 Lentisphaerota bacterium
ATGGGCCCGCCGCAAGCAGAAGCTGCGCTTCGCGAAGCAATTTCAATGGGCGCGGATGCGGGTATATTGGCATCTGATCGTGCATTTGCGGGCAGCGATACATGGGCAACCAGCTATACACTGGCAATGGCTCTGAAAAAAATCGGTGATTTCTCAGTGATTCTTTGCGGGAAGCAAGCATCAGACGGAGATACTGCACAGGTTGGACCCGGCATAGCGACGCATCTGGATCTGCCACAAATAACGTATGTGCGAAAAATCGAAGAAATCACCGAAGACAAAGTTGTTGCCGAACGCCTCCTGGAAACAGGTTACGAGGTAATTCAAGCTCCGCTTCCATGTTTGTTAACAGTCGTCAAGGAGATCAATGAACCGAGATTACCTTCATTGAAAGGCAAAATGGCGGCGAAAAAAGCGGAGATCTTGAAGTGGACAGCCGCCGATCTGGACGTTGAAGCAGGCAAGCTTGGTCTGGATGGTTCTCCGACGAAGGTGGTAAGGATTTTCACACCCACTCCTCGCGGAGGCGGAGAAATGTTGAAAGGCGAGCCCGCCGAAGTGGTTCCGCAGATTGTTGAGAAATTGAAAGATGTAGTGTTGGGCGCCGGGGCATAATAATCTCTTTCTTCGGATAAATAATATGACAAACGATCCAATCAGAGTAATCGAAGAAAAATGTACGGGATGTAAGTTATGCGTTAAAACATGCCCTTTTGAAGCAATTGTGGTGGAAAACCGGCTTGCCCGTATTGATTTGACCAAATGTACGCTTTGTGGCGCGTGCGTGACAGCTTGCAGGTTCAACGCAATTGAAATACGCGAGAAAACAAGCGAAGGCACGGAGGACCTTGGCGCATATAAAGACGTTTGGGTCTTTACCGAACAGACAGACGGGCAAATTCAATCAGTAACATATGAACTATTGGGCGAGGGCAGAAAACTGGCCGACGATTTGGGCATGAAACTATGTGCGGTTGTTCTCGGATCGGAGATGAACGATGCGGTTAAAAAGCTAACCGCTCGTGGCGCCGAAAAAGTGTATGTTGTTGACAAGCCGGAGCTGGCCTATTTTCAAGACGAGCCGTATTCGGCAATTCTTATCGAACTGGTGAAGAAATACAAGCCGTGCATATTCCTTTGTGGCGCGACCACAATCGGCCGCAGTCTGATTTCGCGAGTGGCGGTATCGGTAAAAGCAGGATTAACGGCTGACTGCACGGCGTTAGCTATTGATCCTGAAACAAAGAATCTTTTGCAAACTCGTCCGGCATTCGGCGGTAACATCATGGCTACCATTATATGTCCAAACGCGCGTCCGCAAATGTCAACAGTGCGACACAAAGTTATGAAGGAAGCGGACATTGACGAGAGTAGAACAGGTGAAATATTGGTTGAAGAAGTTGCCGTTCAGCTTTTGAAATCGCGCGTCAAAAGACTTAATTTTGTGCCAGAACGCGAAACAACTATCAACATCGCCGAAGCCAACATAATCGTTTCCGGTGGACGCGGATTGCAAAAGCCGGAGAATTTCGCAGTTATTCGGGATTTAGCCGAAGTGCTTGGAGCTGGTGTCGGGTCTTCACGCGCTGCTGTTGATGCCGGATGGATTCCGTATTCGCACCAGGTCGGGCAAACCGGTAAAACAGTATGTCCCAAGATTTACATAGCCTGTGGAATCAGCGGACAAATTCAGCATTTGGCCGGAATGTCATCATCGGATATCATTGTAGCCATAAATAAAGATCCCGACGCGCCTATTTTCAAGTATGCGACCTACGGCATTGTCGGAGATGCATTAAAAATAGTTCCGATGCTGACGGAGCAATTTCGCAAAGTTCTAGGGAAATAGATTGACAAAAGCACGGGTTTAAGGCTTATCTAAAATAAGCGATTATGCAACCATCCGAATATTATGGATTAAAAACGGGCTGTTGCGTTGCGCCTGAAGTGTTCTCATCGGCGAGATGGCAATGGACACTCGACAACTTGGAAAGAGGGGTGTCAAATGGTCGTGAATAAACGTATCGGAATATTTTTTCTGCTTCTTGAGTTGGTTATTGCAGGCGCTTCGGTTTCCGAGGCGAGACAAGATACCACGCTCCTGGTTGTTCCGTCCAAGTACACAATTGTTCAATTGGCATTTGACATGGCCAAAATCAGAAATGTAGATCTGGTAGCGTACGATTCGGGCGTGAACACAGTGGATCCGATTCTACACGTGTGGAATGATACTCTTCAGGAATGGACACGCACTACATTGCAGGAATATGAGACAGGCAACATATTTCGTTCGCGTCCGGGCAATGCGGTGATAATTGGCAGCGCAAGCGATTTGCCTGCCGGATTGCTTGATGCATCAAAATGGATCAGCGACAGAACTCATGTGCCGACTCTGAATATAGTGACGTTGATTAATACATTGAACAGCACATTCAGCTTCAGCAAGAAAGAATGGAAATGGCTGGGTAAACGATACAGACTTGAACTTAAGGATCTGAACAAAGAACAACGCCGCTACGGCAGATACGGCCGACCTGCCGGGGATCGTGCCAAGCCGGAAGATATCGTGCCTGTTCCGACGGTTGAAACCGTGAACCCGGTCATTATCAACGTTGCTCCAACGATTGCTGAAGAGGAAATAGAACCCGATCTTTTACCGACACAAAGACCGAAAGAACTGAAGAACATGAAACCAACAGGCAGGCCGATGAAAGCAACGCAGGATTCAGACAGCGTATTGCCTGAGGATAAGTAGAATCCAGAGGTATTTAGCCTCGAATCTGGCCTTTTCCGTAGATCACATACTTATATGTGGTTAATTCCTCAAGACCCATTGGCCCGCGCGCATGAAGTTTATCGGTACTGATACCGATCTCAGCGCCCATACCAAACTCTCCGCCGTCTGTAAACCTGGTCGAAGCATTAATATAGACGGCGGCGGAATCCACTTGCATGGCGAACTTTTTCATAGCTTCTTCATCTTCCGTGACTATGGTATCGGAATGACGCGATCCGTAGGTGTTAATATGATCAATCGCGGCTTCAACAGATGGGACAATGCGGATGGCAAGAATTTTGTCGAGATACTCTGCGTACCAATCATCTTCGACAGCTTCTTTCAAATCAGGCACAATCGTTCTGCTCTTTTCGTCTCCGCGCAATTCAACACCGCGTTCCCTGAGCTGCGCAGCAACTGCTGGAAGAAATGAAGTCGCTACATCCTCATGGATCAGGAGCGTTTCCATTGCGTTGCATACGCCGGGACGTTGACACTTCGCATTGATAGAGATACTGAGCGCCATCTCCAGATTGGCCGACTTATCCACATAAGTATGACATATACCTTTATAATGTTTAATAACCGGAACACGCGCTTGTTCTGTAACTGCGCGTATCAACGATTCTCCGCCGCGCGGTATTACGAGATCCACCAATCCTTCCAATTGCACAAGTTCGCGAACCGCATCATGGCCCGGCGCCTGGATGAACTGAATCGCATTAGGCGGTAATCCGCGTCTGGAACCGCTGTCAGTCAAAGCCCTGACAATCACAGCGTTGGAATTGATCGCTTCTTTGCCGCCGCGCAGGATCACGGCATTTGATGTTTTTATGCACAGAGCAGATGTGTCGGCCGTGACATTGGGCCGAGATTCATAGATAATGCCGATGACACCGATCGGCACTCTTTGCTTGCAGATTTCAAGGCCATTAGGTCGAATCCATCTACTGATTTTTGTTCCGATGGGATCCTTTAAATCCGCAATTGCCCTTAGTCCTTTAGTCATGGCGCCGATGCGCGACTCCGTCAACTGAAGCCGATCCAACATGGCGTCCGAGAGGCCTTCGTTACGGCCTTCGTTCATATCTTTCTCATTGGCGGCAAGCAATTCCGCTTTCCGGGAGTCGAGTTCGTCTGCCATGTCCATGAGAATATGGTTTTTCTTGCGCGGGCTGAGAAGGAGCAATGCGCGCGAGGCAATCTGAGCTTTCTTGCCCATATCCAGTATTTCTTCGTGTAGATTCATAATTTATTTCTTGCCTTGTGGTTGGCCCCGGGTTTTATCGCAGTTTATTCAGATTCCGGTCGGAACCACCATTGTTCCGATGTCTTTGCCGCTCATGATAGCTGTCAACACTCCTGTTTGTCGTCCGTTTGCGATGACTGCGGCACAGCCCAATTGAGAAACGGCTTTCGCAGCTTTAAGTTTTGTCAGCATGCCACCCTTTGAAATGACGCCATCATGTTCGGTCACCAGCTTGAACGTCTTATGTGTTATTGATTCGAGATATTTCACGCGTCTGGTTCTGCCGAATTTGTCATTTTCACGTAAACCGTCCACAGTAGTAAGCATGATCAGCAAATCGGCTCGTACAAGACGCACGACAAGACCGGCAAGCAGATCATTGTCGCCCAGAGTCAGATCGGCCCTGATTTCCTCGTCGGCAACCACATCGTTCTCATTGATTATTGGAATAACGCGGTTTCTGATAAGATTTTCAATAACGCGTCTGGCATTGGTAAGTCTCATTCTGTGTCGGAAATCTGCATGAGTGAGCAATATCTGGCCCACTTTGCAGTTAAGCGCGCCGAAAAACTGGCCATATGTAGCCATGAGTCTGGCCTGTCCAATGGCGGCAGCCATCTGTAAATCAGGCAAAATAACGGGACGTTTTGACATTCCAAGCGCTTCCATACCTGCGCCCACAGCGCCGGATGTGACAATCACGACCTCATGACCGTTCTTCTGGATGGATGCCAATTCATTGGTCAAACTTCTAATCCGCCGTTTGTCCGGTCGGCCGGTTTTTTGAACCAAAACTCGACTGCCGATCTTAACTACAACTCGGCGCACATCAGCGATAATCTCCCTGTATTTCAATGACTTCTTCATTTGGCCGTGGTAATGTATAAAAAATGGGAATAGTGTACAATGCTATTCTAACGGTTTCAACAATGGCAAATATGATTTTTCGACGATTCTGCCTGTTTTTTGCGATTATTGTATGGATATCCGTAGCGAACGCTTCGGATAGTGCGCCATCCAACGAGTTCAATGCGATTGTAGCAGTCGCTTTCGGACGTGACTGCAAACCACTTCTTCTCGATCGGATCGGACATGCCAATGAAGAAATACTGGTTGCCATTTACAGCTTCACCAGAAGAGATATTACTGGAGCATTAATTGCGGCGGCGGAACGCGGCGTAACTGTTCATGTGAAATATGACAAGACTTCCGCTGAATGGAAAGGAATGAAACAGACAATCGGACGCCTTAAGAAACGCAAAGTTCGTTGCACGGAAATAAAAATGTCAGGCGAATACGCCAGAATGCACAACAAATTCACTGTGATTGATCGGCGTTGCGTACTGACCGGTTCTTACAACTATACGACAACAGCTTCCACACAGAATCATGAAAATCTTGTGGCGATTGAATCGCCCGAAATTGCGCAGGCGTTTGTGGCCGAATTTAATTGCATAAAAGATGATGCAATCGAAGAGTCGGGTGCGCAGCAGGCAGACGGTACTCGATAATATTTCAGTTTGCAATGTCGCAAGCAATGCGCTTAATGTCCGTTGCAGAATTTTTGAAAAAATTCATGCACAAGCTTGACATTGATATTTGAAAAAAATATTTTTGTTGCTTGCGATGTGGGGTTTTAAAAACCGCATAACTGATAAAGGGAATAATATGGCATCGAGTTCTGCGGAAGCTGGATACAATACATTTTCTGATGCTGACCGGTTGGAACTCCTGAAATCTCATCTATTCGATCCAGTGCCTTCAGTATGGTTGGAACCGTTTCATGAGTCTTGGATTGGGTCCGGAGATATTAATCACTACATCAGAATGGCGCGTGCTCATGCTTCCGAGATGTCTGCGGCGCAGCCTTTTATTTGCCCCGGCGAAATCATCATAGGAAACGATTCATTAAAGTCTGTTGTTCACGGCAGGGGGGGCGCGGGCATACATTTCGACCGGGAATATCTTGAGCAACTTAAAATAGAACGACCTGATGAAGCGGCCCTATTGCGCGAGATCGAAGATTATTGGCCTTCATGGTTGACGGCGAACCAACCGCATGGCCCAATTGCCACGCATGCTCCAGCTGGTTACGAGATGGCGCTGGAGCTGGGGTTGGACGGTTTGCGGGATTTTGTGAACGATTGTCGTGAGATAAATGTGCGCGCAAAACCGGACATGGAGCCTTGGTACGAGGCGCTTCTCATTACCTTGACCGGGATTTCAGACTATATTTCCGCACATGCAAGAGCGGCAGAAATAGCCATGAGCTCAGAATCGAACAATATACGCCGAATGGAGCTTGAAGGCATGGTTCATAATTGTCGCTTTATTGCTCACAACAAGCCACAGTCGTTTCGACAAGCGGTGCAGTTGTACTATCTGTTGTTTCTGGTCGCGGGGCACGATTCACCGGGACCGATAGATCGTATTTTAGGACCGTATCTTGATCGAGATTTGCTCGATCATCGTCTTACGATGGACAGCGCACAACTTATTGTTGATTGTCTATGGTTAAAACTGCATGAAAAAACGGCATATTGGGTGACCTTGGGCGGACAAAAATCGGACAAATCCGATGCCTGTGGAAATATGACCATGCTTTGTCTCAAGGCGATTGATAAATTACAGGCGCTATCGCCGCAAACAGTGTTCCGCTGGCATTCCGGTGTGTCCCGGGATGTCTTGCGAATGGCTTGTAAACCCGTAATTGACGGGGCAACATTTCCATCGTTTTTGAACGATGAAACGATTATTCCGTCAATGGTTTCACGCGGCATTGCTCCGGAATACGCCGCAGAGTATACGTTTGTCGGGTGCGGTCATGTGTTTCCAAATTCAAGTGAGCATTGTAACTACGAAGATATTATTCTGAACGCGGTTAAACCGTTGGAATTGGCTTTGAACAACGGAACCGATCCTGTTACAGGAGAAAAAACCGGTCCGGAAACAGGCGACGTTGCTACATTTGCGACGTTTGAACAATTCGAACGCGCATATCAGCGCCAGATGAATCACCAGATTGCCGCATGTATAACATGGGTGAATGAGTTTAGATTAAAACTCAAAGATTATACCTGTAATTTCGTTCGATCTCTGTTCTTTCATTCATATATTGAACACGGTTTGGACTGGGGCGGGATGGATTACAGCGAGGGCATGGTTGATATAGTTGGACTCGCGACCGTAACCGATTCTTTATTAGCTATCAAGCAGGGGGTATATGCGGAAGAGAAATTATCGTTGCATGAACTGGTTGCAATTCTCAATAGCAACTGGAAAGGCGAAGAAGATCTGCGCCGGCATTTGCTAAATAGCATAGCCAAATTCAACAATGATAAAGAGACCGATTCACCGGTAGAGAAAGAAGCGTACAGAATCAACAAATTCATAGATTCGCGCAAAACTGTTTTCGGCGGACCATGGAGACTGAATATCATGGGTTTAAAGAATAACGCAGTGGCTTTTGGAAAGAATGCCGGAGCCACACCGGACGGACGACACAGGGGTGAACCTGTTGTTGACTATACGAAGATCACCCAGGTCAAACATATTCCCGATTTTACTAAGATGTTTTTATCTGTTGCGCAGTTGCCGTATGTCGAAACACATAGTCCTTTGGCCCTGGGCTTAAGGTTTCCTCGATCAATAGTGTCAGAATCTGATGGATTAAATCAATTGGCGGCCATGATCGAAATGTATTTCAAGAAGGGCGGTCAATATGCGCAGTGCTTGATGGATGAGCCGAGGGAAATAAAAGACGCGCCCCGCAAACCTATAAAACAAGAACCAATTGCGCAAATTACCGGATTCAATGCGGAGTTCAGCATTTGTACCAGAGGTTTATAGAGATGACGGCCTGTTATTTTATTGGTTGTATCAGCAGTTTTTCAGGCCTGAGATAAGAATTCTGACGCCTATAACCACAAGCATGCAACCACCGGCTATTGCAATAGGCTTTTCGAAGCAATGACCGCATTTGTTGCCGATCCAGACACCGAGAACCGATATACAAAATGTAATCAATCCGATGATAATAATGGGCGTAACGATGGCCAGATTGAGCATCGCGAAACTGATGCCCGCGGCGAAAGCGTCAACGCTTGTTGCTACCGACAAGGCAAACAAAACAAATGCATTGAGCGGATCTGTTTGTTTTTCAATTGATTCCATCCGGAAAGCTTCCCATATCATCTTCAAGCCGATGAACAGAAGAAGGCCGAATGCTATCCAATGGTCAATTTCCTGAACGAAGTTGCGAACGCGGGAACCGGTCATCCATCCGAGCAGTGGCATAACCGCCTGAAACACGCCAAACCATGTTCCGATCGTAAGAGCATGTCGCATTCGAAAGTGTTGAACAACAATCCCTTCGGCGATAGAAACGGCAAACGCGTCCATTGCCAATGCGAAGGCTATAAAAATAATTGTAAGCAAGCCCATCAAGGCGTAATCAGACAGGTGAGAACTCGCTTTTGCCGACTCCACAATCGGGGCAAGTCCAATCGTCGGGTAGATCAGTGAAAGCTGTTCCTGGGTTTACGCCGTTGTCAGGATCTCCGATTTCGGGATCGTATATGTATCCGCACACGTCACATATATATTTTTGCATGACCGTTTATCCTTTCATCAGATTATCACACTATGCGTTCTTCCAAAGGCCATGTACATTGCAGTACTCGCGTGCTGTAACCAAGTCGCCGGATATCTTGAATTCCGCCACAGGTTTATCACCCGGTTTTAACATCTGGCGCAAGATTGCGCCTGAAGCTTCGACCTCTATCCATTCGATGTAGTGATTAGCCTCCATGGGATGCAACACGCTTCCCACGGACACTCGAACGCCATTTCTTGTCTTCTTGATTACCGGCACATGTTTTTCAGTTGCGGCGTCGGTCGAATTTGCGTCAAGGAGATTCATTGGTTTGCCGCAACAGACCAACTCGCCGCCGCCGACATGAATCATTTCCACCATATTGCCGCACACACTGCATTTATAAATTCCCGACATTATTGCTTTAGCCATTATCATATTCTCCTATTAATCGAATTTTACCAGTTTTCGCCAAGAATCTCAAAATATGCCTGCGGGTGAGCACACGCCGGACATTTATCGAGGGCGTTTGTTCCCTTGTGTAAATAACCGCAATTCCTACAGCGCCACACCACCGGTTTGTCTTTCGCAAATACTTTCCCTTCATTTATGTTCTTTGCCAGATCAAGGTATCTTTTTTCGTGCTGTTTTTCGGCCACAGCAATAGATTCAAAGACTACCGCAATTTCCTCCAGACCTTCCTTACGGGCAACCTTCGCGAAAGAAGGATACATATCTGTCCATTCATGATTTTCGCCCGCCGCTGCAGATTTGAGATTATCAACAGTTTTGCCGATTATACCGAACGGGAACGCTCCCGTTATTTCGATTTCACCGCCTTCCATGAATTTGAACAATCGCTTGGCATGTTCCTTTTCCTGATTAGCGGTTTCCTCAAAAATATCCGCGATTTGCGCAAAACCTTCTTTCTTTGCCTGCCCGGCATAGTAAGTGTATCGGTTGCGCGCTTGAGATTCGCCGGCAAAAGCGGTCATAAGATTTACTGCCGTTCTA
>JAFGTH010000139.1 GCA_016934225.1 Lentisphaerota bacterium
GCATTACCATCTTAACTACAAACACTTACATGACATCAGGCCGATTCTTCATGAAATATGCGGGCTAAATACCCGCCCGCCACAAACCCTGCCTTCGCAAAGCTCATAAATTTCTCTTGCCGGTCATGCAACAATATGATTGAATTCGATCAATTTCGATCAGATATGTGCATATATGAGCAGAACTCAATCATCAGAACTTGCGGCGGCGCGTTTGCAGAAGATCGCGGAAATTGTGCGCTCGAAACGTATTGTAAGAGTGGACGAGTTGTCGAAAACCCTGACGGTATCGCCCGCGACGATACGACGGGATCTGCGGATGCTCGAGAAACGCGGCGGCATGCAGCGCGTCCATGGAGGCGCATTGTCGTCAGAAAGCAAAATCGAAGAACCAATGTTTGACGACAAAACAGCTATCGCAACAAAGGAGAAATACGCTATTGCGCAAGCCGCTTTGAAATTTATCAAACCAAACGATTCAATTTTCCTCGACGGCGGCAGCACAATACTGACACTTGCCGGAATGTTACAGGATGCCGTTCATCTGACCGTAGTCACCAACTCGCTTCGCGTCGCAAGCACACTGTCCGGAAAAGGTCCGAACGTCATATTGGTCGGAGGCGAACTGCGGCGACTCAGCCAAACGTTTGTCGGACCGTTGACAAAGCCGGTACTGGACGAACTCCATGTTGATTCCGCATTCATCGGAACAATTGCCTTGTCACACCGTGAAGGACTTACCACTACCGATCCACGGGAAGCGTTCACAAAAAAAACCGTCATGGCACATGCGCGCCAGGTTATTCTTCTTGCTGACAGCAGCAAAATAGGCAAAATCTCTTTCGTACGATTCGGATCGCTAAGCGATGTTCACATCCTGATCACCGACAAAAAAGCCGCCAGAAAACAGCTTGATGGTATACGAAAAAAAGGCGTTAGAGTAATAACATAGGAAAGGGAAACTGAGGAAATGCCAAACTACCTGAGCAACACTAAACCGAATTTCAAACCGTACACCATAGACTGCGGAGAGATTAAAGCCTACCAGTGCAAAAAAACGGTTAAATCCGAACTGGCGACAAAAAACCTCACAAAACAACAGGCCTTCGATATTCTCGAAGACATGCTGACCATTCGCGAGTTCGAAGAAATGATTATTAAACTGCGTTCCGGAGCTTATGATCCCTGCAGCCATTTCGACTACCGAGGACCCACTCATGTATCAATCGGCCAGGAAGCCGCTTCCGTTGGAGCATGTGTCGGAATAGCAGCTGATGATTATATCACATCAACGCACCGCGGACACGGCGACAGTGTGGCCAAAGGCTGCGCAGCCATCAGAGCCATGACGGTTGAACAACTCAAAAAGAGAGTTCCGGGTTCTACAAACACTGATAAGAAAAAACTGATGGATGAAGCGTTGGACGACCACGTGTACCGCACAATCGCAGAACTTTTCGGCAAGGAAGACGGCTATTGCAAAGGACGCGGCGGCGGTATGCATATCGCCGACTTCACAGTCGGACACCTCGGCGCCAACGCAATAGTCGGCGGCGGCGTTCCAATAGCGACAGGCGCGGCCATGGCCGAACGTTACCTGCGTCAGGGCAAAATAGTCTGTTGCTTCGCTGGCGACGGGGCATACGCCAATGGAGTTGTCCTGGAATCGCTCAACTGGTCCACTATGGCTCAGTTCACCAACAAGCTCGCGAAGGATTCCTCTTTCGGGCTACCTGTCATATATCTCATTCTTAATAACCACTACGGCATGACAGGCCGCGCAGATAACGAGGTTATGGGCGTAAGATCACTTGCCAGACGCGCCGCCGGCTTCGCCGAAAACAACATGCATGCCGAGGTGGTGAACGGCATGGACGTGATCGCGGTTCGAGACGCCGTGACACGCGCCGCCAAAGGCTGCCGACAAGGCAAAGGTCCATACCTAATTGAATTAAACACCTATCGCTATTACGGCCATTCGCTCAGCGATCCGCGCAACGAATACCGCATGCGAGAAGAAGAAACGGCATGGAAAAAAATTGATCCGATAGATACTTTCTCGCGACAACTCATCAGCGCAGGCGTTCTAACTAAAGCCGGCTTCGAAACACTGAAGAAACGCGTCGCGGACCGCAATGCACGAGCGGCAATACGGGCCGCTGAATCCGCCGACCCGGATCCCAAGGACGTCATTAAGTACATGTACACCAATACCTCAGCGACCACTGTGCCGGATAAGTTCTCCAAGGTCTCCATCATCAAGGAAAAACCTGAAATCAAACGTGCCGACGGCCAACTGACATACAAAGACGCCATCAAGGAAGCGCTTTTAGAAGAAATGATTCGCGATCGCCGCGTCATACTCTACGGAGAAGATGTGGCCGATTACGGTGGCGCCTTCAAGGTCACCAAAGGACTGCTCGAGGCATTCGGCAGAAATCGCGTGTTCAACAGCCCAATTTCGGAGGCCGCAATATGCGGCACCGCCATCGGAGCCGCTATGATAGGCCTGCGCCCTATTGTGGAACTCATGTATATGGACTTCGCGCTCATGGCATCCGACCAAATCAGTAACCAGGCTGCAAAATGGCATTACATGTCCGGAGCCAACGTGGAAGTTCCTGTCGTGTACCGTGTCTCAGTCGGCGGCGGCAAGGGATACGGCGGACAACACTCACAAACACTTGAGTCCATGTTCGCGCATATTCCCGGAATGTACGTCGCCTACCCCGCGACCCCGAATGATGTAAAAGGCCTGCTCAAAACAGCAATCAGAGACAATAACCCGATTATGTTCGTCGAATCACAGCTCCTTTACGGAGTCAAAGGAGTCGTTCCGGAAAAGGAATACCTGATTCCATTCGGCCAGGCAGACGTAAAACGACAGGGTAAGGATATAACCATAGTGACATGGGGCCCGGCTGTACACGATTCTCTTAAGGCCGCCGAGTCGCTTGCTCCGGACATAGATGTCGAAGTCGTGGATATCCGCACACTCGTGCCGCTTGATATCAATACGATAATCCGATCAGTCAAAAAAACCGGAAGATGCGTCGTCGCCAGCCAATGCATAAGCATCGGAAGCTTCGCAGGCGAAATTGCATCCACAATCATGGAACAGGCATTCGATTACCTCGACGCGCCTGTCGCACGAATCGGAGCAAAAAACGGAATCGCGCCGCAATCACATATACTTGAGGCAGCGTTCCTGCCCAATGCCAATGACATTGCACAAACGGTAAAACAAACAGTTTAGCAATCATCCATTCGACCTGGGAGAAACAAAAATGGCACAAGCTGTATTAATGCCGAAGCTGGGACAAACCGTCGTCGAAGCGACAATCGTCAGTTGGCACAAGAAAGAGGGCGATCCGGTTAAGAAAGGCGAAGTCCTGTTCGAAGTCGAGACCGATAAGGCAGTTCTGGAAGCCGAAAGTTTCTACGAAGGTGTTCTGCTAAAAATTCTCGTCGGCGAAAATCGGCCGGTACAGGTCGGCACAACGGTAGCATTCATCGGCCAAACCGGAGAGGCGCTGCCAACTGTGCAGGAACCGAATGCAGCGACAGCCACACCTGCAACGACGCCAAAAACTCCTGCCACAGCCGCACCGGTGGTTCCGCAAGCGGAAACACCACAGGCGTCCCCTGTCCCGGTTGCAATAACACCCTCCACCCAACCACTACCGACCGCAGCGCCGACACGGCTCTTCATCTCGCCCCGGGCAAAAGCGCTTGCTCGCGAGAAAGCCATAGAACCGTCAGGAATCACCGGATCAGGACCGAATGGACGCATCGTCGTTAAGGATGTCGAATACTATCTGACCGCTAATAACTACGATAAATTGAAAATCTCGCCGGCAGCCAAAAAAATGGCCGTCATGGAACATATTAACATACTCACCGTTCGCGGAACCGGCAACGGCAACAGAATAATGGTTGATGACATCAAACGCGCCATAGCCGAAAAGCCACAAGCCATGACGAAGATGCGACAGGTGATCGCAAAAAGACTGACCGACAGCTTCACCACAACACCACACTTCTATGCCACTGTGGCCGTGGACATGACCAATCTTCTGATCTTCAGACAGGAATTGAAAGAACAAGGTTCGTCATTCACGGTAACCGACTTCATTCTGGAAGCTGTTGTGTTGTCGCTGCAGGAATTCCCCGCCCTTAACAGCGTCACCGACGGCGCCACAGTGCGATGGCATTCATCTATTGACCTTGGAATGGCCGTCGGACTTGAACAGGGACTCGTCGTACCGGCAATCCGCAACGCCGATAATCTGAGTATGCAGGAACTTCATAATACGGCAGCTACACTCGCAAAGAAAGCAAGAGAAGGCAAACTTCTCCCAGATGAAATGACGGGCAGCACGTTCACAGTATCCAACATGGGCATGCTGGGTGTGGACAGTTTTTCCGCCATCATCAATCCGGGCGAAAGCGCGATCCTGGCCGTCTCAAGCACAATCGCGAAACCGGCCGTCGTCAACAACGAAATCAAAATCCGGAATATGATGAACATCAC
>JAFGTH010000140.1 GCA_016934225.1 Lentisphaerota bacterium
TATGACTTTCATATCGCCGGCTTAAAAGTTCTGTACCCGAACGGGCCGGTATCGCAGGAGTGGATTAAAGATACGCCTGGAGTGATAACATGGCAGGACAATAAAGTGGGCAACGACGGCACGGTAGAATTTTCATATGACGGCGGAGTGAGTTGGGTCAATATTCTCGGAATCGGTTCCCTGTCGTTCATAGACAAGGCATCGCCTCCTTTCACGCCCACAATTCCAACAGTGCGCGGTTTGGTAAAAATGACCGCTGACGATCCAACGCCGTTTACAAATGTGTACGATGTCTCCGACTCATATTTTTCGGTTGCGGGCGTAAAAGTGGAAGCGCCGGTTTCAGGTGTCGAATATACAATCGGCGCAACAAACCCGGTCACTTTCCGCGCGGCTGCGACACATGCGCCTGGATATGTGGCGAATATATATTATGCGGCAAACGGAGTGAACTTCGACACGAACAATCCTGTCAAGTTAAACGAAATATTCAGCGAGACGTATCCCGGCTTGCAGACATACTGGTGGGTTCCACAGATGACGAGAGATCCGTCCGAGTTTGCCAGAATAAAAGTTCAGGCAGGAGCATATTCGGCCGTTTCAGATGTGTTCACGTTGAGGGGCGTCAAATTCACAAGCCCCATCAGCACAACAGTTTGGGGGCCCGGTACGCACACGGTTCAATGGAAGGTGGCCGGACTTGCCAGTGATTGTGAGGGAGATGTTTACCTGTCCACGGAGGGATATTCTCCATCGGCTTTCACGAATCAAATCAATCCGTATTTGTTAACCATCAATGAAGGTGGAAACTTTTCCGGCGGATTCCCGTGGGTTGTGCCGGCAGGTATTGAGCCGACGGCAAATGCAGTCCTGAAAATTGTTGTTACTCAATCTCCTTCGGAACCGGAGGATTTGGGATACACGGCATACTCTCAGCCTTTTACGTTGCAAGGGGTGAGATTTATCACACCTGGCGCGGGTGATACTCTTCATTTAGGTGGGACATACGGTATTCAATGGAAGGCGGCATCAGCCGGCGTGTCGGCATACATTTATTATTCGTCCGACGGAGGCACAAACTATTCAGCGACTCCAGTGGCGCAAGCGTATCCGTCGTTCAACGGAACTAATACCTTTGTTTGGACTGTGGAAAACACGAGAATGCCGACCGAGAATGCCCGATTGAAGCTTGTCATGTCTTCCGGCTTACAGGCTGAATCGGGCGTGTTCCGTATGGAAGGCATAAGAGTTACAAAACCGACCAGCTCCGATATTTATGCGACCACAGATCTGACGAACATGATCTCATGGATTGATATAGGCGATGGCGGGCCGTACACAATATCGTACATAACCAATTATCCGAACATGGCATATCCGATAGCGGTTGAGCCGCCGGGAGTTTACGAGCACAACTGGGCGGTGCCCAGCAACGCCATCTGCACAAACGTGGTCATAAGAGTTGCAGGTTCGCAATACACCAATGATTCGGCAATATTCAAGGTGGTGGGCAAGCCTACGATCTCGATTGTTTCGCCGGCGCCGGGCGCATATTGGGGCGCCGGATTGACCAAAGATATCGAATGGAGCCGTGGCGGCAAGATGACCAACGACTTCACCGTATGGTTCTCGCTGGCGCCATACATTGTTTCAAACGTGATATTTGGAACTGTAAATTTCGATGAATCCGATAACATGTACAGGTTGTCGTGGGACGTGCCGGACCAGTTAACTGCAGTGCGGATTCGCGTCAAACATAATACGAAGGATGATGTGGAAGACACATCACAGCCGTTCAACATATGCGGCCGATTTCTGGTTTGGACTCCGAACGGCGGTGAGGAATTATATGCGCGCGAACCCACGCCTGTGACGTGGCGGACCATTGGTTCTGTGCCTTTTGTGGATGTGTACTATTCCGTGACGCCGCCTTATGGGGCGAGTACATGGATAAAGGCGAACACGACTCCCGTCACGAACAATTTCAAGACCGATTTGACATGGGAACAGACTACATGGTCATGGCCGGTTGCGGATGTGCAGACCGTGGACGCCAAATTCCGTGTGCAGGAAGCAGCGCATACCGCGTTGTTTGATGAAGGAGAAGAAGGCCCGTATGACTCGTCTGATGACGCCTTCGAGATCAAATACTACACAGTGCTGTGGGATGTCTTTCATGTTGATAATGACGGCCAAACAAACCGGTTGAACAGCCTGAGTGTAGTGGACAGTTCGGGATGGTCGGCCTCCGGCCTGTCTTGTCTCAGTCAAAGCGGTTCGCCCCAATTGATTGTTAGACAATATCCGTGGGGTATTTTCGATACGGCGTGGTACAGGGAATATTTCCATGATGAGGTTGATTTCCATTGGGAATGCAACCAGGACAACATGACCCGGCAAATTTCGATGTCGAAGTCCCAAATAGAGCCGGAATATCATGTAATGGCGACGTTTACGTACGATGACGAAACTAACAAGTTCATGATCGTATCATGGCTGGAGCGTAATGGCGCATTGCTCGCGACGCCCGAGAGTTGCAGAATCGAGATCTACAATTCGGATGGCGATTTGCTGGAATCGCTGTACAACGCTTCACCGATCAATGGTGTTTTCTGGCGGGATTGGGATGTTGGCGCAACTGAGGCGGCATTGATAGCCTCGGGTCATTTGGGGCCGGAGGGCTTCCGCGACAGCGATGTGTTTTTCGCCCGCGTATCCATTACATTCTCAGGCGCCACTTATTCGTCCGGTATTACGTTCATGCTGCGGCTGGCGGCGACGGGAAAGGCAACCACTTACAAGGTGATATCGCAATTCTTGTTTAATGCAATCAGTGAACAGCTCACTATAAGATCATGGCTCGAGTGTGACGGCGCAATTTTCAGCACTCCCGACAATTGCATTGTGCAGATCTATGATCCGAATGGCAGCAATCTGGTAACGATGGTCGAAAGTAACACGCAGTATGATGTGTTCTGGCAATCATGGGATGTCGGCGTAACCGAAGATGCCTTGATTGCGTCCGGTTATCTTTCTACAAATGGTTTTGCTGACGACGATGTGTTTTTAGCTGTTACTACAATCGAATCCATGGGCCAGAAATATTCTTCCGGAGAAGCGTTAATGTTGCGCCAGATGGCGGCGGAAGATCAGATTTTCGCGGTGAAATCGAGCTTCTCCTACAACCAGGCGATCTCAAATGTCGCAATAAGGGCATGGCTTGAATCGGAAGGCGTTCTGACGGTTGTAACCAATTCCAGTTGCCGAGTGAGAATATACGACGATGTGGGCATGCTGGCAGGAATTGTGGAAACGAACATAGATGTCAATGATATCTTTTTGCTCAATTGGGACATCGCCGGGCTCGGTTATTCCGCGGGCGATTCGTTCTTTGCCACCGTTGAGATTACGACTCCGATTGGGACATATTCGGCCGGTGAGAGTTTTGTGTTGGCTGAAGCCGGCGACTTCGACTCGCTGCTGATGGCAATCAATGCGTCCGAAACGAATTTAGCCGCGCAACTCAGCAGCGGATTTACCACCGTCACCAGCGGAATCCACGAAGTTGCGACAAACCTGAACGCTATTGGCGGAGAAATGCGTGTGCGCATGACGAATCTGCAGGATATTGCAACTGATTTGGTCGGTATTACCACCGAAACCAGAGATGGAATCAGCATACTGTCAACAAATATGGCGCTTCTAACAAACAATATTATCAGCATCATAGCGCCTGCAGTAACCGGATTGGTGGCGACCGCGGACATTCTGAGAAATGATGCGGTCAGTGACCTGGCTCATATTATGAATAGAGAAACTTCAGTGGCGTATGGCTCCACCAACACGATTCTGTACAAGAGCAGGCCGGGATACGGCAATGCGGTTGCCGTATCCGTATCGGACGCTGGCGGCACGGTCTATGCCGGAACTATGTCCGAAATCGTAGCCGGTATATATGAGCATGAATTGGTGGCGGACTGGGGGATTCAGAGTTACGTGGTAACGTGTGAAGACCCATATCCGGCTTCCGACAGCATGGTGCTGGAGGTTGTTGGAGCAATGTCTGAACAGGTTCCAAACATGATAACTGCTTTGGATAACAGGATAAATGATGTGATGAGCGAGCTCGGGGCTATATCGAACATTGTGTCCGGAATTGGAGAGGGCGCAGATTTGAGCCCTATCATTACCGGTATAGAAGAACTCAAAACTTCGGTTGGGAATCTATCGGGCGGCGAAGAGGTTGATCTTTCCGCGTTGGAGCGGATTGAAGCGCAATTGGGCAGCAGCGGGACATTGGGGCAACTGCAGGCGCAATTGGGCAAGGTCACCGACACTTCCTCGTCCAAAACTTTCTTTGGTCAACTTGCATTGATACAGGAAAATCTTGTCCTTGCTGGGGCCGATGCCGCCGATGCGTCGAAAAAAGCGCAGACAGCCAAGACAGAGGCGAACAAAGCCGCTACAGGTATTGATGAGCTCAAGATGACGATTAATGACGGCCAAATGGAAACAGCCACCATGAAGGAAAGGCTGGACAACATTCAGTCAGCCCTTGTTAATGCCGCTGAGAACATGAGGGATATTCCCAAGGCGGTTAAATTGGCAGGTTTGTACAACAAGCTGGAGGAAATGGCCGGTAGCATAGAGGATTTGGCCAAGAGCAGTCAGTGGGAGGAATGGATCAAACCGCCACCATTACCTGAGGCAGGCGGCGGCGCCGATGAAAAAGTAATCACCAGATTAATCGGCAATATCGAAGAAATGAAAGGATCCATGGCGTTTATGATTAAGGTCATGGATGATATCAAGAACGAGCCGATTATAGAAGAAGCGTACGTGGGAATGGAGTAGAGCAACGGAGACCATATACCGGTGGCGGAGATGATTGCCGTATGGCGCTGCGAATGGGGTACAGAACCGTTTTGGTTGAATTCGGGATATCCGGCTGGTATGATCTGCTCGGCATTATGAGTAATCTCAAGCATACCCTGTTGTTATTCCTGATTCTTCCGGCAATGTCTGCGGCAGCAGACAAAGTAGTCTTGCGAATATGGGCCGCGAATCCGGCAAAGGAAGCCAAAACCGTTCAAATCAAATCCAATCTTCCTGCCAGGGTTAGAGAACATCATATTCTCAATCGGGCGGGATTGGATCTCGGATACGATGTAAGAGGCGATGTCTACTATGTTCACAAGGATGTTCTGTTACAACCGAAAGGCGAATCCGGCGCTGTTGTCGAATACAGGATAGAGATCGAAGATATCTGGCAGATATCTCCTGACAAGCTTGACGAATTGACGAAGCATTCGGATGAACTTATCAAAAAATTGAATGGTACAGATAGCGTCAAAGATGCGGAAGCGATTCATCAAAAGATTAAAGAATGGATAGCGGATATTCGTCAACGTCAGACGGCAAATTCCGTAAAGCCCGGTATTGACGCTATACAGCATATCAAGGCTTATGACGACAACTTGATTGTTTTAGGCAGTGTAAAAAAATGTGTCGGCGATCTGGAGAACATGGTACTTGGTGTGGGCCAGGATCCCGGCAAGCTGATAGGAGATATCCGAGGTGCGGCGCAACCGAATCGCGATATAGAAATCAGCCCGGAGACGTACAAGACCGCAATTATTCGAATTAGCGTTAAGAATTCTTCAGAGACACAAGCTAAAGAAATCCCGGTATCGCGACGATTACCGACTGAAATCAAGGCCAATGATATACTTGACTCCGGAGAATTATTGGTCAGAACGGATCCTCAGACGGGCCATTGCTATGTGTACAAGACAAAAGTGGCGATACCGGCAAACTCGACGGTACTATTTGAAATCAAAATCAGGGATAAGTGGGATGTCAATGAGCCGCGGATAGGGCTTCTGGAAAATAAGGCCAACATGATTCTGGAGGCTGTCTCAGCGAGGCGAGCATATCCGTCTATTGAAGCGAAGTTGAAGGAATTGCTTCTGTTGCTGGTTGAGATTGGCAAACAGGAGAAACCGACGAAACTGGATGGTGAATATATTGCATTTTTCCGAAGGCAGGCAACCCGTTTGGACGAGATAGAGCAGCAAATCAACCGTATTGAAACGGTTCTCAAGCCAATGGAAAAAAGCACAAAACTCGGTTTCAAGGCGAAACCGCCCAGTGCGAAGTCCACATGGATGATCATATACATTATTCTTGGCTTTCTTGCGCTTATGAGTCTATTATTCTTCCTCCGATGGTTCGGTAAAACGAAGTCGGAACAAATGGGAAAAGACGATTCACAGGCCGTATCCGGCGAGTAAACGAGTCTCGAGGAAGGACTGATGGCGCTCAAGATTGATCTGCTTAAACTCAAGGAAAACGGTGTTGTTGCCGAGATACGGCAAGACGTGGTCAATGTTACCGGTCTGACCAACTGTATGAACGGTCAATTGGTGACTCTTGGCCAAGCCTCGCGTGGCGTCATAGTCGGGTTTGATCCGGACTATGTGCTTGTTCTGGTTGTTCATGAAAGCGGTTCCATCAAACCAGGTGACAAGGTTACGACTGCGCTTGATGAATTCAGAGTCCCTGTGGGCGAGGGATTTATTGGGCGCAAAGTGAATGCATTAGCCAGGCCTTCGGATGGAAAAGGACCCATCAAGGAAACGATGAGCTATCCCATATTCAATGTTGCTCCCACAGTGCTCGAGCGTACGCCATTGGATGATGTGCTTCAGACCGGCACGAAGATTGTGGACATGACCCTTCCGGTTGGGAAAGGTCAGAGAATGCTTATTTTAGGCGATCGGATGACCGGAAAGACCGCGGTTGGTTTAGATGCAATAGTGAACCAAAAAGGGCGGGATGTGATTTGCATCTACGCCTGCATCGGCAAATCGGAGGCGGCTCTTTCACGCGTTTTAGAAGTGTTCGACAGGCGTGATGTCTGGGATTACGGGCTTGTGGTTGCGGCCACCGCATCGGATCCGATGGGGCAACAGTATTTATGTCCATATGTGGCAGCAAGTATTGGCGAGTATTTTGTGTATGAAAAGGGCGCGGATGTGCTTATCGTGTTTGATGATTTCACGAAACATGCATGGGCCTACAGGCAGATTTCCCTTTTGCTTGAGCGCGCGCCGGGCCGCGACGCCTATCCGGGCGATATTTTCTATATTCACTCTCAACTTGTCGAACGCGCCGGCCAGCTAAACGAAGCGCGAGGTAGCGGCACAATGACTCATTTGCCGATTGTCGAAACACTTGAGGGTGATTTTGCGGGTTATATTCCATCCAATATCATTTCCATGACAGACGGGCAAATATACCTGAATTCAAGTTTATTTGGTGAAGGATTCAAACCTGCGATAGACATGGGGCTTTCGGTATCTCGTATTGGAAGCAAGGTGCAATGGCCGGCAATGAAGAAGCAGGCGAGTATGTTGAAAATGGACTATATCAGGCACAAAGAACTGGAAAAAATGACGAGGATCAAAGCCGGCGTATCCGGCGAAGTTGAGGCGCGGTTGATGAGAGGCAAATGTTTGGAAGAGCTTTTGAAACAGGACGAAAGCATGCCGGTGCCTCTTGAAGACCAGGTAATCATATTACATGCGCGTGAAAATGGTCTTTTCTCCAACATTCAGCCGTCTGAAGTTAAAGGAGTTTTGGATCGCTTTGTGAAACAAGTTCATCAGAACCGACCGGATATAGTGAATAACTTAGTTAAAAACAACATCATGACCGACGAAATTAGGGAGGGGCTAAATGAGCAAATCGCCCGGTTCTCTGATTCCTTTATTCAAGATCAAAGTTGAAGAAAAGGGCAGGATCAAAGACATAAAGGAAATCATAGTCAGAATAGAAGGTCTTCCTACGTGTCTATATGGTCAGATAGTGATCATGGGCGATGGCATTGAAGGCATAATTATGGGCTATGATGAAGAAGAAGTCATGGTTCTTGCGCTTGGCGATCCGACCAAATTAAAAATGGGCAAGGAAGTGGTCGGTGTGAGTGAGCCATTCAAAATTCCTGTCGGAGAAGGGCTTATAGGCAGGATGGTTGATGCGCTGGGCGCGCCGTGCGACAACGCCGGCGAGATTGTTGCGAACGATTACCTTCCTGTTTTCAGGGACTCACCGCCGATTACACATAGAGCAGCCATTAATGAATTCTTTCCGACCGGCACAAAAATTGTTGATATGTTGATACCACTGGCTAAAGGCCAAAGGCAACTGATTCTCGGCGATAGAATGACAGGCAAAACAGTTGTAGCTCTTGACGCTATTCTTAATCAAAAGGGCAAAGGAACCATTTGTATATATTGCTGCATCGGAAAATCCATGTCGAATCTTGAAAAAGCGGCTGCCGCCTTTCATGAAGGAGGCGCGCTGGCGTATACGGTAATAGTGGCGGCTACAGACAATGCGCCTGTTGGCGAACAATACATTGTTCCTTTTTCGGCGTCGTCAATTGCGGATTTCTTTGCTTCTCACGGCAAGGATGTATTGGTTGTTTTTGACGACTTGACGAAACATGCCTGGGCCTACAGGCAGTTGTCTTTGCTCCTTGAGCGGCCGCCGGGCCGCGAGGCGTATCCCGGCGATATTTTTTACGTTCAGACACAGCTTATGGAAAGAGCCGGTCGCTTCAATAAGGACCATGGCGGAGGCTCCATTACGTTTCTCGGGATTGCCGAAACATTGCAGAACGACCTAACCGGTTATATACCGTCAAACTTATCATCAATGTGCGACGGACAGATATGTTTAAGCAGCACGGTGTTTGCCGAAGGCTTCAGACCGGCCATTGACATAGGTGTTTCTTTGTCTATCGTCGGAGGGAAAACACAACCGGATATTCTCAAAGTTCTGGCGCGCGGTCTCCGCGCCGATTATGCGCAGTACTCGGAAATAGTCAAGTTGAGCAAGTTGTCTTCCGGACTGTCGGACGATGCAGAACGGATTGTTAAAAAAGGAGAGATTATCAGAAAGGTCTTTCAACAGGGCGAATATCACCCTGTTTCCATTGCCGAAGGAATCGTTTTGCTCTATGCAGTGGACAAAAACCTTCTTCTCGAATTTTCCGAAGCCCAGCAAACCAAATTCTGCAAAGAGATATTTGCTTTTGCCATGAAAGAAAGCCCTGGATTAATCGAAGCAATATTGGTTGCATCAACCATGACTCCGGATATAGAAAACGGCTTGCAGAACTTGTTCGCGAAGTATCGCGCCACTCTGGATAAAGCAGAGGTGAAGCCATCAAAGTGACGATCTTAAATCCGAAACATGTGCTCTTTGACGGAGAGGCAAGCAGCGTATTTTTACCCGGTGATATGGCCGAGTTCGAGTTGCTTGACTATCACGCGCCGATTGTCAGCCTGTTGCGGCCGGGCAAAGTGCAAATTGATTGGCAAACAACTATTCCCATAAAAAGGGGAATGGTGAAATTCGACAACAACGAATGTATGGTATTGGTGGAGGAATAACTGAAACCGTTTCTCCCTGGGAAAGGAATAATTGGAAGGCTTTATAATATTTCTGGTAATGTTTGTGACGATTATTGGCCCGTCGGCGGTCATCGCCGCCATAGGTTATGCGAGCATTCGGGCGCTTGGCCGGAATCCGTCCGCAGCCGGAAAAATATTGCATGCGATGATTATAGCGCTGCTTTTCGCCGAGTCCATTGCGGTTATAGCGTTATTGATACTTTTTCAGCTTTTTGGTCGGGGATAAAATGAAAACAAAAATGAAATATTGGGAAACGACGAAATGCAAGATGTGCTGAGAGTGATATTGCCTATAGTCGTCGCGAATGCCGTAGTGCTTGCGGTGATCCTGTTCATCGTAAAGAAAATATTGCTTAGCGACACCATGCGCGCTGTGGAGCGAATACGTCAAGTGGAGGCCGAGGTTCGTCGAAAGGAAGAAGATGTCCGCAGAGAAGTCGAGGAGCACGAAAAGGAGTTTTCAAAGAAAAAAGCCGAAGCGGAAGAAGATCTGCAAAAACGCCGGTTGGAATCGGAAGCTGAAGTGGCCGCTATGAGAGAACGAACGCTTTCCGACGCAAGAAAGGAAAGCGACAAGATAATTGAACAGGCAAAAAAGAATGAAGAGCGACAACGGCAACAGGTTTTACAAGAGATGGAAGAAAAGGCTGTTGATTACGGCAGCCAGATATTCAAGCTGGTTTTCAGCGAGGAAATGAACGCCGCAATCAACACCCATTTTATAGACGAATTATTGGGTGCGCTAGAGGAAATCGACGCTTCAAGTATAACGGTAGACTGCAACGACACGGCTTTTATATCAAGTCATCCTATTAATCCGAAGCAGAAAAAACGAATAGAGACATTGCTCGCGGAGAAATTTAAAACCCAGATCAAGGTACAGGAAACGGTTAAAGAAGATCTGCTTGGAGGATTGATACTCAAGCTTGGAAGTTTGGAAATCGACGGCAGTCTCTTGAACAGGTTCAATGAGGCTGTTAGTGAAGTTAAAAAGTCAGTTCAAATATAAACAGGAGCGGCAATGGGAGGCAGGCGATAGGTGCAATTGACCGACCTTAAAAAGGAGTTGCAGTTTAATAGCGATCTGCTTGGGCTCATAGAGATGCTTAAAGATCTGGCCGGTCAGCAGTATCACGTTATGGAAAAGCAGAAAGAACGGTTCGATGAATTCATGAATGCCTTTTCCGGTTTTTTTCGAGTCGTGAA
>JAFGTH010000141.1 GCA_016934225.1 Lentisphaerota bacterium
AGGTAAGAGCCAGCGAACTGAAGCGATTGTGCCAATAATACCATGTGTTATTCTTTATAGATGGCGTACGATGAGTTGGCGGGTAACCGTACGCAATGAGTATGGCCTGTTTGGACATTCCGTCTTCGATCTGGCCTGCTCTGATCATCTCTATTTCTCTGGCATTCAATCCGGCGGTCAGTGCGTCGAAATCTTTGGGCGTAAAACATCTTGACAGAAGATCTTTGGGACAAAGTTTGGGTTGGTACTTGGGTATGATTTGCATTGTATAGACACGGCGGTCGTTGTTGAGTCGAAATGTTACGCATCCGCGTCGTGCTTCGGCGCTGGCGACTTTCGTGCCGGCAGGGATCATAGTTCCGAGTTTGTAGTTGATGGCGTAAAGATTTGCCGGTTCTTCGTACCAGATATTGTGCGCAGTATATAATTGGGATGCCGGATGGCGGTTACGCCCTTCGGATGTTATCGCCATTGCGCAGGCAATCATTGTAAGTGCAATTAAACTAATGATTTGTGCCTTCGGGCGAGGTTCTAAACGTGATATTGAGATTTTTACCGCAGATTTCATGCGAACACCCTTGGCCGACGTGCCTAAGGACAAACAAATTCCATTTGCTCAACCCGTTAAACAATAGTGAAATTAACCTTTCTTGTCAACGTTTACATCTGTGAAATTTGGGCATTGGCAGTGTTTTTTGCGAAGACTGAGAAAGAGGATTTGGCTCGTGTGATCACGCTCATGGCGATTCAATTACTTACAGAAATTCCATGTTCCAAGGCAGGGATAGTTTTGCCGCAAAAACTGATGAACATAATAAGTGCCTGAATATGCTTTCAACAGACAGATGAGTGGTTATAATACGCGCCTATTATCTCAAACTTGTGTTTAGGCAGGTTTTTATGTGGTGTTACCATGCAAGATGCAGAAACAGAATCTGACGGTCGAGATTTTATTCTGGATTTGAATTTTGTTCCGGAATGGGCTCGACAGCCGCCTGGTGAAGAAACGCAGCGGTTCAAAGATGCGGAACATCGCGAGCGGCCGAAAATTGAGCGCAAAGAACGACGCAGACATATAGCGCGTAAGAAGGACGCAAGCAGATCGCAGCGACCGCGTGATGTGTCAGAACGGACAAAAGAGCGCCACGTTAAGGAAGCTGCGCCATCGGTTACAATCCATTTCATTCCAGATCAGAAACAACTTGCGGTTATAGTCCGTCGGATCCACGCTTCAAAGCGGGCGTATCCTGTGATCGAAGCGGCTTCACTCTTTGTTTCGAACCCGAATGTGTGTATGGCAAAAATCGAAAATCAGCATGACTCCAATAATCAGATGCTTCTGCAATGCAGGAGTTGTGGCGCTGTGGCTTGCAGTAATGATGGGTTTATTGAACATGTTCTTTGCCATGTGGATGAGTATTTTGAGTGTCGTGAGGAGGAAGTGGCGGCTCCGGCCGGGAAATTTGTGTGCGTTGCCAGATGCGGCCTGAGTGGCATATTACTGGGGCCTCCGAACCATCACAGCTATGCAGAAAAAGTTCAGGAAGTGCATAGTATTCGTTACAAACATATATCGTTGGAGGAATACCAGTCTCGAATTGAAATTTTGCGCGATCCTGAATTGATTGAGCAATGGAAAAAAGACGCTGCGAGACAGCGAAGGTATTACGCAAAAGGCGCTGAGAGCGATGTGCCGATGAATTGGATTGATGTCGAAGCGATTATGGCGAAAGACATAGCGCCCAAACTGATGCGACGCGTCAAACGCGTGGTTATGCCTGTGAGTGTAATCGGGAAAATTCCAGAAACAGGATTCAGATCCTTGGTTGAAGATGCATGGCAACATGAGTTGCGTTATCCGGCATCGTTGTCGTTTGCATTGCGCGTGGCGTTCAAACACAAGCGGCTGCATTTGTTCAGAGCCGGTAGCCGAGGCCATTATTTCGTTACCGCCGTTCGGCCGATGCCGCTGAATTCGGAGTACGTGATTGATTCAATTCGGGAAGTTCTGATGTATTTGCGGGAAAAACCGGGATGCAACCGTGACGAGTTGGTCTCGGGCTTGCGTCCCGGTGAAACCGTCACGTCCGAAGCCGGCAAGAAAGTACTTGCACCGTTGGGATGGCTGATTGAGCGGGGTCATATCATAGAGTTTTACAACGGCACATTGTCGGTTCCATTGGCGAGAAGCCGGACTTGACCGCAGTAGCTGTCTATGACAGATTCGAGTGTGAGTTCCGGGGAATAACATGTCCAAGAGAATAAGCCGCTTTACAGTACGGTATCTGCTGGCCTGTCTCACAGTGTTATTTTTCTCGCTGATTTCTCTTGCCGGTGACGAAGGCAAGAGTTTTCTCTGGGAAGCAAAATCGGCGGACGCGACTATATATATTTTGGGGTCGCTTCATTTGTGTAAGCCGGAGATATACCCTTTGTGTCCCGTCATCAGTGCGGCTTATGAGTCCTCCGATATTTTGGCCGTCGAGATCAACATAAATGACCCTAAATCACAAATGAAGGCGCTTGCTATAGGACTGCAAAAAGGCATGTACAAAGGCGACAAAAATTTAGGTAACAGCCTTTCCGGAAAATCACTTGCGCGATTGAAGATGTTTTTAGCTGAAAACGGAATTCAATATGACTTAATACAACAGATGAAACCGTGGTATCTGAGCGTTTTCTTGACGATGCGGGAGGCCGGCCGACTCGGATACAAGCCGGCTGATGGCATGGACTTGTATTTTTTAAAGCGGGCGGCAGCCGATAAAAAAACGATTCTCGCTTTAGAGAAAATAGACGAGCAGTACGAAGTTCTGGCCGGAGAATCCGACAAGATTCAGGAAATAGGTTTGATGGCGACGCTTGATGAAATTGGTGAAACCGAGGAAATGGTGGCATCCATGACTCGTGCCTGGATTGCCGGTGACGCGGAGGCGCTGCACAAGATTATTGATGAAAATCGCAACAAAACGCCCGAACTTGAATCTTTTTACAAGAAAATGTTTGAAGATAGAAACGCCAAAATGGTCGAAAAATTGCTTCTACATGCCTTTGGCGGCAATCGCCTTTTTGTTGTGGTTGGCAGCGGACATTTGGTCGGTGAACAAAGTATACCGGTTCTGCTTGAACAGAAGGGATTCATTGTGCGACAAATGGAATGTGCGATACGCAAGGTAATTATGTGACAGTGGATGATTATGGAAATGAAGTATTTTAAAGTATGGATATGTGAACGTCTAAACAGGTGAAAATCATGATTTCTAAACCTCGTATTGCAACTGTTGCGCTGTTGGTGAGCGGTTTCTTTATTTGCATCTCCGGCATTGCCGGCAAGAATGAGGCAACAGGCAAGGATAGCGCCGGTTCGATTTCGGAAGATGTGGAAGCTCGGCGGATAGCACATGCGGCAGTTAATGCGGAAGTAATAACAACATCTACACATACCGGATTGCCTGGAGAAGGGCCACCGTCAGACATTGTTGACGGAGATCTTACAACACGTTGGTCGAGCGAATATTCAGCTCCGCAGGAAGTGGTTGTCAATCTGCCAAAGGTTATTTCTGTGAAACGGCTCAAGTTGTTTTGGGAACGCGCTTCAGCCATGAAGTATTTGGTTTATGTGTCAACAGACGGAAAGGAATGGAAAAACATTCATTTGGCGTTTATGAAGATGGTCAATGAACCTGTGTCGCGTATTGACGATATTGATATGAAGGATGTGCCGGCAAAGATGATCAAGCTAAGTCTTTTGCAATGCATTAACCCGGAATGGGGATTCTCACTTTATGAAATGGCGGTTATATCCGAGTAGGCGACTTGATTATTTCGCTTTTTGGGCGGCTTTAGGCTCTTTTCCCGCTTCTGTTGTGCCCGTGGCAGGATTTATCAATTCCTGAAGTTCTTTCTCGAAGAATAACCTCGCTTCGTTCAGATACGCATTTCGCTCTGCATCTTTTCGTTCTTCTCTCTCAATTCTTGCTTTCGCAACCTTGTCTTTTTTTTGGGCTTTAAGCATTTCAGCTTCTTTCGCAACTTTTTCCGCTATGCGAGCTGTGTACGAGTAGGCTTTTTCATCGGCCTTTTCTTTTTCAGCGTATTCACTCATTTTCCGAACTTGACGCATGGATACGGCTGATGCGGGGAAAGACTTATTCTTGGTTTCTTCCCTCATTTTCCATTCTTTCTGGCATATTGTCAGAGCCTTTGGGAAAGCACGATTCTCTATTTGGATTTGCTTCTCCAGTTGCTTGAGCTGATCAGGAGTCATAACCTCGTACTTATTGTTCTTTGCGCGATCGGTTAATTTGACGACATAGTATTTTTCGGCGGCGTGCAGGACTCCAAACATTGAAGTAATCAGCCATATAGCAATCATAATTGGCCAAGTTCTCATCTCTTGTTTTTCTCCATCGTATTATCACACCCATCCTGTATTATGGCGCAGAAAGGATAGGATCCGAGATTCATAACACTACTGAACTTGTTCTACTGTAATAGCTTCCGAAATATCTCTGCGGAGCATGGCTTCTATGCCCTGTTTGATTGTCTGGGTGGCATGTGGACAGCCTCTGCAGGCTCCTTTAAGGCGTAGTTTTACGGTATTACCGTCTATGGCGACGAGTTCCAGATCACCGTTGTCCGATTGCAGCATCGCGCGCAATTCTTCAAGTTTCTGTCTGATTTTTGCTTCCATCTTTAATTTTTTATCTTGTTTTCATACAATATTGCACAGAAGCCGCTATTTGACAAGAACAAACCGGTATGAGGCGGGTGTTCATCACGCTATTGTGAATTCGTCGAAATGTTCCTCGTCATAAGCCGGTTTTTCAAGAACGTTGGTCACATGAGCATATGGAGGGCCTTTTTTGCACCAATCGTGGAAATGGCGCAGACTATCGTCGTTTCCTTCGGCAAACACTTCCACTGTGCCGTCCGGTCTGTTTTTAACCCATCCGGTAAGGCCCAAATTAGTTGCTTGTTCACGAGCATACATTCTGTAACAAACACCCTGAACCCGTCCGCTTATTACAAGTCGCATTCGTTTCATGCTGTCAACTTTCACCATGCACCATAGGCACAAATCTTACGCCTATGTCCGTCTCTTCTTCGATTGTGTCTCCTTTTTTTCGCACCAGCACCAGCCTTTGCACTTCTATGCCGATCGGTAATATCATTCGACCATTATGTCCAAGTTGTTGAATCAGCCGCGTCGGCATTATCGCCGGTGCGCATGTTACTATGATCGCATCAAATGGAGATTCGTCTTTCCATCCTTTATAACCGTCTCCAATCCGCACATGAATGTTGGAGTATCCGAAATCTGTCAGTTTTTTTACGGTATGTTCCGCCAATTTCGAAATTCGTTCGATTGTATATACTTGAAGCCCAAGTTCGGCAAGAATTGCAGTTTGGTATCCCGATCCTGTGCCTATCTCCAGAATGCGTTCGCCCTGCTTAAGATTCAGTCGTTCGGTCATGTACGCCACAATGTACGGTTGTGACATGGTCTGGCCATGCCCGATTGGATACGGATGATCGCCGTAGGGATTGTCGCGCGGATCGGCGCTGGTCGGCGCGAAAGCATCACGAGGCACCCTGCTCATTGCTTGCAGAACCGTTCCGTTCTTGATGCCGTGCCGACGCAATGTTTCCAGCATCGTATGATGATTATCGGTACATTGCATAATTCTGAGCATACCGGATTTATATCATAAACGCACAGTTTATTTGATTGAATTATTTCTGACTCGAAAGATTCCGGTATTATAGGGCGCACGGGCGCTGATGAAGATAAGGCGGGGGTTGGTTGTGGAGCGGGAGAGGGGAATCGAACCCCCAACGTCAACCTTGGGAAGGTTGCATTCTGCCATTGAATTACTCCCGCGCAGAAACAGGAGATAGTCTACGATTCTTCTGTAAAGTGTCAAAGGTTTTGGATTTGGTTCTACAGACTTGTGCTTTTTCTTGTAAGCTTTTCGGGATTTGTGCCGCAAAGTGGAGCAGAATGTCGAGGATCGGAAGGGGAATGGTATGATGCTTGCTTGCATCGCTATGATGTATTACTTATAACACTTCAATTCAATGAAAATTATAGATTGCGATTACTTTGTTGTCGGAAGCGGTATTGCCGGACTTATGTCCGCGTTGCATTTGTCTAAACACGGTCGCGTTGTCGTTGCGACCAAGAAGGAGCGTGCGGACACCAACACAAACCGGGCGCAGGGCGGCATTGCCTGCGCCATTGCGTCGGACGATAGTTTGGAGAACCATGTCAGGGATACCCTTATTGCCGGTGCAGGTTTGTGCGATGAGGATATTGTCAGGGCAATATTGAGCGCAGCGCCGGCGTGTATCGCAGAGTTGGAAGCTCTCGGAGTTGAATTCACTGAGACAGCCGATTCTAAGAACAGCAGGTATGATCTTGGCAGGGAAGGCGGACATTCAAACCGCAGGGTATTACATGCCGGCGACATAACGGGCGAGCACTTGGAACAAGTGCTGCTCAAGAGGGCGCAAGCCGAACGGAACATATCCATATATGAACATTGCATGGTGATTGATCTGATTACAACAAACTGGCTTGGTATAGAAAACAGCAACAGGTGTGTTGGCGCTTATGTTTTGAACCGCAAGACAGGTGAGATAGTGGCGGTGCGAGCGCCGCACGTGATTCTGGCCAGCGGCGGTGGAGGGAAAGTGTACCTTTACACCAGCAATCCCGACATTGCCACGGGTGATGGAGTGGCGATTGCATGGCGAGCAGGTGTTCCAATTCGAAATATGGAGTTTATTCAGTTTCATCCGACTTGTTTGTATCACCAGGAAGCAAAATCTTTTCTAATAAGCGAGGCTGTGCGTGGCGAAGGAGGAGTGCTTGTTGACGGCGAAGGACGCGCTTTTATGTCCGAATACGATACGCGCGCGGATCTTGCCCCGCGTGATGTGGTTGCCAGAGCCATAGATTCGGAGATGAAGAAGACCGGTCAGCGATGCGTGTATTTGGATATTCGCCATAAATCAAATGGTTTTCTGCGCAGCCGTTTTCCGAATATTTACTCCAAGTGTTTGGAATTTGGCATAGATATGGCGCGCGATCTAATTCCGGTTGTTCCGGCAGCGCACTATTTTTGCGGCGGCATCTCGGCGGGTGTTGACGGGAAGACCAAATTGCCGGGATTGACAGCTTGCGGTGAAGCGGCATGTACGGGCATACATGGCGCCAACAGACTTGCCAGTAATTCATTGCTTGAAGCCGTGGTCTGCGCCAAGTCTATGGCGCAAAGGCTTGCAGAATTACCACCGTCTAGCTCGTATCCGGTTGTGACGATTCCAGATTGGCAATCGGGTGACGCGGCGCCCAGCGATGAAGCAGTGGTCGTCGAGCATAATTGGAATGAAGTTCGGAC
>JAFGTH010000142.1 GCA_016934225.1 Lentisphaerota bacterium
AATATCCGATGCGTTAGGAGCCCATTCCCTGAACAGCCAACCGTTTTCACACGCATGAAGACCGAAATACTCATGGCCGCTTGCGAAATCAATCAGATTTGTATTCCCAGACACAAGTCGGGCCTTTGTCGTCTCGGTTTTTTCTCGGCGCCGTTTAAGAGCGTTTAAGTAAGGGCTCAGGTAAGGATCGTCAAAAAGGTGCGACAAGCGGTCGTCTAAGCATTTTTTCATAGAGATCAAAGTACTTTCTAGCGGTCACTGTATGACTGAAATTAATAGCACTTTCAGACATTATTCTGCTTATCTGCCGCTCTTTCACGCGAGCGTCCATTTTATAAAAAATCATTGCCTGATCTATTGCCCAACGAAGTCCTTGTGAATCATGGACCTCAAATAAAAAGCCGTTGCCCGAATCGGTTTCAACATCCAAATTTGTCACTGTGTCATGTAGTCCGCCTGTGTCATAGGCTATTGGTAACGATCCGTACATTGCCGATATCATTTGCGGCAATCCGCAAGGTTCAAACCGCGAGGGCATCAATATAAAATCTGACCCGGCGTAACCGAGATGTGACATTTCTTCCTCGAAGTCGCACACAGCCACACGGCGATGAAAGTCGTGGAATTTTACTATGTTGTGAAAAGGTTCCTGATAGGGCCCGTTCGCGACAATGACCAACTGCAAGTTATCGCTCCAATAATCGGATATGATATTGTAAAGAATATCCGTTAAAAGTTGCGGACCTTTTTGAATCGGGTCCAAACGCGAAGGCCAGAACAACAATGGCGCAGAAACGTCCTCGATCAATCCAAGTCTTTCCTGAAGCTCCCGTTTGTTTGCACGTTTGCCTTCTGTGTGATTCTCTGCTGTAAACTTTCTTTCGATCAGAGGATCCGTTGAGGGATTAAACAGGGGATCCGGTGCGTTTAGTATGCCGAACGCGCAGTTGGCTTGCAATTTATGTATGAGTTCCTGCCGAACATGATGGGGAACAAAATCATGCCATCCCATGCATATCTCTTTCAAGAAAGTCGGACTTACCGTATTTACGAAATGCGCGCCGAAAATTCCGCTGGCCAACAAATCCACCTGATTGGACGAACGCGATTCTTCATAACTGGCCGGAACTCGCTTGAAGTACAGATTTGGCCAGAATTCAGCGGCATCAATCCCGCTGTTTTCGATGTCGGCCAAGGTCAATTCATGCGTGTGAATATTGTGAATGGTGAACAAAGAAGGAATGCCGACCCGCCTTGCCATCGCCGGAATTAGACCGGTCATCCAATCGTTACAATGAATGAGATCCGGATTGACTCGTGGAATGATGTTATTGATCACCTCTCGTTGAAATGCCAACGCCACCTGATGTGATTCCACATGATAAGGACTATACACCTCGTCGCGATAATAGAACACGCGATCCTGAGCCAAATGCAAACGCGAATTTGGGAGGATGCTCTTATAAATTCTCAATTCATGATTGATTAACCTGCCTACATCAACATGAAACATACGGCGATAGTGCGGCAAAGCAACGTGAACGTCCGCCCCCAGCTCGAATAAAGCGGCAACCAGCGAGGCCGATACGTCCGCAAGTCCACCAACTTTGGCGCGAATGTGACCAGCCATAGTACCCATTTGACGAGGCAAATAGGTTATTTCCGGAGTGACAATTAAAATCCGCGGATTGCGGGTATTTAAATGCGTTTCACCGGCCATCATTCAGCTCCATCAGCCCATTTAAGGAAACCGGGAATCAGGCTCTTCCAGTCTTCTCCTGTCGGCGTCACGCGCGCTGTTAAACCATAGCGGCCGGTTTGTACGCATTGAACCTCTTGCGCAAAAACAAATTTGCCGTCGCCTTGATCATCAATCATTTCCATCGGCTTTACATGACTTTCGGAAATATCGTTAACGGCGGTTACGGGTCCATAGTAAACCTCTATATTCACCTCATCAACGCGTAATTCGCCCAGTGTAGCGTTTACCGTGACCCGGAATTTGTCGCCTACGTGCAGTGTAGATATATCCCGATCCGTCTGAGGCTGCGCGATATGCACGGAATGCCAGTGTGTCTGCAACCGTTGACGCCGAGCCACCAGTTTTCGCGCTTTCTCACAGTCATTCTCTATAAGACTTCCCGCCTCTTGAATCATCGGCTGATAAAAATTCCTGTTGTACTCGGATACCATTCTGTAACTCGTAAAATACTCCAGCGCTACTTGCATGGACGCCTTCATCATCTCAATCCATCGCCGAGGAGTATCGCCGTTTTCGCGGTCGTAGAAGCACGGGATAACTTCATTTTCAAGCAGATTGTACAACGCCTGCGATTCCACTTCGTCTTGATATTCAACATTAATGTATTCTTCCCTGCCGCCTATCGCCCATCCGACTTCGGCCCCATATGCTTCATCCCACCAGCCGTCCAATACGCTCACATGAAGAGCGCCGTTAATCGCCGCTTTCATGCCAGAAGTGCCGCTTGCTTCCTGAGGGCGCCTTGGATTATTAAGCCAGACATCGGCTCCCTGCACCATATAGCGTGCAATTTGGATATCGTAATTCTCAATGAAAATCACTTTTTGTCGAACATTGGCATGATGAGCAAAATGAACAATCTCGCGTATAAAATTCTTACCGATGTCATCCGCCGGATGAGCCTTGCCGGCAAATACAATTTGAACAGGGTGTTCTTCATTAGTTAATAAAGCTTCCAACCTGTCCGGATTCGACAAAAGAAGAGTCGCACGTTTATACGACGCGAAACGGCGCGCAAAACCAATTGTAAGCACATCGTGATTCAGAACAGACTTTATATGAGATATCTCAGCGCGTGTGGCGCTCCGGGCCGCCATTTGTTTTTCGCCGTATTCACGCGCCGACCTGACAAGTCTGTTTCTGCCAAGTTCGTGAGCGCGCCAAAGCTCTTCATCCGGTATTGTGTCTATCCGATTCAACAAAGTTTTGTCCGACGGATTGTATCGCCATTCCGGCCCGAGATATTTATCAAGCAGCGCAGCATTATCGGCCGATAACCATGATGCAACGTGAATTCCGTTCGTAATATGACATATCGGAATTTCATCCTCCGGCCGGTTCGGCCACAAATTACGCCACATATTTCGTGTTACACGACCGTGTAATTTACTCACACCATTCGCGCAACCGGCCATTCGAAGAGCCAGAATAGTCATCGTTAGTTCGTGTTGATGATCCTTGTTTGGCCATTTGCCCCACGAAAGCGCCGTTTCCACAGGCACCCCTAATTCTTCTTCCAACACGGACAAATGTGTCTTTACCAGATCAACAGTAAAAGTCTCATTACCCGCCGGAACCGGCGTGTGTGTTGTGAAAATATTAGTGCGGCGCACAATTTCTTCCGCTACGTCCAGATTGACATTTCGGGTTTTCATCAAATGCTCAATGCGAGCCAGACTTACAAACGCCGCATGGCCTTCGTTCATATGACATATGGACGGATCGTATCCTAATTGAATCAAAGCCCGAAATCCGCCTATGCCTAGCAGTAACTCCTGTCTGAGTCGTATAGTTCGGTCCGCAGTATACAATTGACTTCCGATTTCTCTGTAAATCGGAGAGTTCTCCATTGTATTCGCATTTAATAGAAACAAAGGAACTTTTCCTATGTCTAATTGCCAGACATCAGCATAGAGCGTTCCTTCCGGCATTTTAACGGACACCTGAACAGGCTTGCCGCTGCCGTCACGCGCGCGCCTGATAGGAAGTTTGTGCAATTCATTTTCAACGTACGCTTCCTGTTGCCAGCCGTCTTCATTCAAATACTGTTGGAAATATCCGTCTCTGTATAACAGCCCAACAGCCACCATATTCACGCGCATGTCGGAAACAGATTTCAAATGATCGCCCGCGAGGCAACCCAACCCGCCCGAATAGAACCGGAGACTCTCATGAACGCCATACTCGAGCGAGAAATAGGCAATTACTTTGTCGCGACCCGCCGTATCGCCAATTCCTTCCGCTTCAAATTGCTCCCGGATCTGATCATAATGACTCATAAAACCGTCGTCATCAACCAGTGCCTCTAGCCGGGCTTGCGGAATACGACTAAAAAAAACCGACGGATTATGCCCAGACACAGTCCACAGTTTGGGATCTATTCGCCGGAAAAGTTCAATAGCCTCCAGATTCCAGGACCACCACATATTACAGGATAAAATCTCTAAAAAAGAGAGTTGATCCGGAAAAGACGGAGCGACATTGAACAACTGAACTCTATTTGACATGTAAATCCCTATCGCCCCTGTCAGTCAATATGGAATAATCCGGTCTCTTATGTGGCACGTGTATATCAACGGTTTAACACAGATTGTCAGAGAACCGTTATCACGCTATTAAGCGACCCCATCTCGTTGGGCGTCCATTCCTCACATGCAGGATCAATACCCCAGTTGCCGTTCACTACGAATTTGTACTCATATCTGCCTTTCGCAAGCAGAAGACTGGTTGAATACACCCCATTTTTAAAACGAAGTTTGTTCTTATTCGGATCCCAGGAATTAAAACTTCCTGCCACATACACTTCGTTTCCCTTCTCACCGTGCAACTCGAACCGCACGCGTTTCTTTCCAGCCAAAGACGTTTTGTTAGCCATCACTATTCCCTCCTCATTACTATAGTGTTCCAGACGGACTCTCTGTCGGCCATGTCTCACTACGACAGGGAAAAAAGCACTCTGGAGCAACAACCAACCACACACCGAAATCCTATGATTTCGTCGTCAGAATAGCAAGCACTCTGTACAACTCTGTTACACCCCATGCTTGTGCCCCACAACCTCTTTCACAATGCGGCATATCGCCGTCAAGCAGCTCCGGCACCTGACAGAAACACCCCCTGTTAATAACTTCCAAACAGCTTCCTAATAACGAAAGGGCAGTCTTTTTAGCGGTATTACCGTAAATCTTGAGCAAACTCTCACTGTAAGAAGGGAAAAGCCATGTCCAAGCCGTTCCGTTATGATACGCCGGTTTTCGCCTGGTGTCTTCGTCTCCTTCGTAATGGCCCCAGTATGGACGCGCCGGATCATTCAATAAACGACCCTCCCGTTTAATCGGCAATTTGTAATCAACCGCGCGATTGGCTAAACTTCGAATGCCTCCAGGTATTAAAAGCTCGCCGCATGAAGAGACTATTTCGGAACCCGCGCTTTTATCATCCACCGCGCCGAGAGTCACAGCCAACAATTGGTTTGGCCTTAAATGATCGTCCGCGTGAGCTTCAGAGGCTGACTGACCGGGTTCGGCATGAAGACAGTCAGAAAAGAAACCGGAATTTCGGCGGAACAGCATCATTATTGATTCGCGAACTCGATCAGCATGCTTTTGCCATTTTCCGGAACCGTCTATCTTCGATAAAAATTGCAACGCAGCGTGCCATAAAGCCTGAATTTCAATAGGATAACCTTCTCGCGGAGTTCCGGCAGGATAATTCGTATCCATCCATGTAAAATGCGAGGGACTGAATATCAACCCGCTATCCTTGTCCATAACAATCCCATTCGGAGTGCCGGCCATATACCGATGAGCAATTGATATGAGCACATCGGCCACCGTTCTGCCGCCACAATCAACACCAAGTACGGAGCAGCCTGCCGATTCCAAGTCGTTGACAGCCACAAATAGCCACAACGGCGCATCCGAAGTATCGCGATTTATATGATCGTTTTCCCTCAAAACATTAGGTAAAGTGCCGTTTTGCTCAAACCTCGCAAACTGTTTAACTATATCCGCGCTGTCATCCAACATACCGGCGGCAATCAATCCCCGGAGAGCAATCAGCGAGTCGCGTCCCCAATCCAGGAACCATGGATATCCGGCAATAATGGTCTCGCCGTTTCCACGTTTGACAATGAATTGTCTCATCGCGTCTTTCAACGCTTTTTCAAGCGGCAACCCATCATCAACCGGTTGAGGCTTCTCATGATTTCTGGAAAAAACCGCCGATTGTGTTTCGTGCGACGATAATGTTACACCGGCTTTCAAAACAACAGAATCGCCGCCTTTGAGATACGACACGAAATAACCGGGACTGAACAAATCCGAGCTGCCGTCCAAACCTCGCGCGGCCTCGATCGGATGGCTGACCATATAGCTCCATTCAGGTTCGGCAATAAACGCGCTGCCGGAAAGCGCCATATTCAAACGGTGCTTTTTCGACGGACTGAATTCAAAGCCGTCCCCACCCTGTCTTACCACTCCCGGCCATGTATTTTCCGGGCCGGTATAGGCCTTTGTCTTTTCGTGACTTGTTCGGTCTTCTATGTCCGGCCGTATGATCAATTTCACCGATGTGTCATTGTTGAGTTCCTTCTCAGTATCGGTAGTTACCCCCCTGCTGAATGCCAGTTCCACCGTATTTGACTCCTTGGCCAGGCCAAACTCTATGCGCAATGGTATGGTCATCCCGCGGCCCAAAGGAATACTAAAATCCCACCACGCTATATCGGCGGAACATCGTGCAAACCTCCGCAAACATTCGATTCGAACATCCGTCGAGTAACCCTGAAATACTATCCAGGCGCGACAACGGGTAAACATCACTCGCCGGTCAGACGGATGATCAGGATTCAGATTCGCCGCCAACAACGCGTCGTATTGACTTGAAACCTCACCCCATGCCCCGCGAATTTGGGCCATAGCTCCGATTCTGTTCGTACAGATGACATACGCGTTCGATTTTATGACTTCTTGTCTCGTTAGCGCCGTTTTCACAGTCAGCTTTTGCCCAGACGACAGAAACAGAAGCGGCGCATTTGCATGCTTCGGCCCGGTCGGTGCATATACCGTTAGCCCAAGCGAGCAATTCTCAGATGTGTCCCCATTCCTTGTGTAAGGCAGCAAAGCGGTATGTTCTGTTTCGGCGTTCTGCAAACTGCGCACTCGAAAGCGGTTTTGCCCGCCGACGCGGAGGCTGACTTCAAAAGAATTCTGGGCGCATACACGCAACCAATGTCCGGCAGGAATCATTACTACACGGTTTGCGTCCTCCGGCCATCTCCAATTGATAATGGGTGCAGGCTCCATGCCGCTTGCTTCGGCGGCAAAAATCGTTTCGTCTTTGCGCATGACTTCCGCCACATCGCTTGAGGACATGTTGCGAACATAGTCGGTTACGTAATTACGTTCGGCAAGCGCCATCGCCCGAGTCATTCGGTTTTGTGTTGTGATTTTAACCGGTTCCGACGGCGCTGTGACTATTGCGCTTTCAAGCTCTTGAACAGATTTTTTCTCTGGCGCCAGACAGAATGCCTGACCGGCTTCAAGATGACAGGACAGTCTGTCGCCGTCGCCGGTTATACGAACGTTTGACCCGGTGATAAGATCTATGCTCTTATCAAAGCCTGCGAAATCCGTTTTGGCCCATGATAATTCGCACGGTGCCTGACAATCGAGATTCACCAGAATCAACACACGTTTTTTTTCGTCCGACGATTTTCTGATTAATGCAACCGTATGATCCCCGGAATGCCGCACCAATTCAATAGTGGCGTCGGCATGAAAACACGGATGTATCGCAAGAAGAGCATTAAGCCGCGAAATAAGATTAATTTGATTCCGTTGAGCGCCCCAGTTCAGCGACGACGCATCGTGTACATCAATTTTTTCGGCAGCAAACCACTCAACACCATTCACCATTCCGAAGCCGCCGGCGCGGGAAGCAAGCGCGCACAAACAGACTCTCATACGCGCGTAAATTTCCGATACCGACGCGAGACGGTTATTATCATGCGTCTCCGCAAAGTCTATTAACAGGCCGTGTTGATGGGATGTATTCGTTGCATACGGCAAATACCCTTCTATTTGTTGCCGCGTGTAATTTTGAAACAGTTCGGAATAAGCCCAATCCATATTGGCATTATCCAATAAACTGCGAACAACATTGAGATCGCCACCTAGACCTTCCAACATGAATATAGTATTTGGATAACGCATGCGGACCTTTGCCACTATGTATTCCCATACCTGAACGGGTATCATATATCCGGCGTCACATCGGAAACCATCCACACCCTGACTACACCAAAACAGAAAAACATTTGCCATATGCGTCCACAATGCTTTGTGCCGATAGTCCAATCGCGCAAGGTCCTCCCATGTAACACCCCAGGCGCCAGGTGATTCAAATGCGCTGTCTTTATCCCTGGCAAACCACTCAGGATGTTCAATCTGTAATCGCGAGGCCCAACCCGTATGGTTGATTGGTATATCAATGAACAATTTTCCGAGACGTTTGTGTACGGCATCCACCAGTTCTCCGAATTGTTCCAATGGCGTCGTGCGCTTGTCGAACTCGGCCAAAGCGGGATCCACGTCCATGAAATCGAGCACAGCAAAAGGGCTGCCAAAACGCCCCATTCGGGCATATGTGGTTGGAATCGGGTGTATCGGTAGAAGTTGCAGAATTCGAAACCGCAATTTGCCCATGATATGATCCAATTCCTTAATCACATCTCTGAATGTTCCGGACGGCGGAATAACGGCGTAGCCGTTCTTCTCTAATTCTTCGATTTGTTGCTTCCATTCTTCCGCGCGGCTGCTCTTATTTGGACCGAACTGCCTTACAAAAGTGGAATAAATACTGTTGGCGCAAACATAATCCGCCGGTTCCACTTTAATAACAACATTGTCTCCAGCCGGCCAGATCGGTTCATCAACTCCTTCCTGTATGAACAGCGCTTTTGCCTCAAAACGGCCGACTTGCGTAAGAGGAAGCGAAACAACATATCGTCCGATACCGTCCGGATGCATCTCAATGTCGTGCCAGTCCCGTGACAGAATCGGTTCGTCCATCTCCACATGATTGATAATCTCGCGATTGCGCACATGCGCATACCCGATATTTGTTCTTAACCAGGCAGAGCCGATAGATTCCGCGCCTGTATTCAGAACAAACGTCATGAACTCGCCCTGAAACGTCACCAGATGCGCGCCCGGCGCTGGTTTTTGTTGAACAGTTGTCATTCTCTCCCAACCTTTATTCGGCCATACAGCAATATAGTCAGTTGCGATTGCGTCAACAACACACTATTTAAACGACACATTAACAAGAAGCCCCGCTTTTTCACATAGGAATTTTACGGCATTACAAAAAGAGCAAAAATGCCGAGTTTGATATTCTTCGCAAACATCGCTGATTTTTTGGGATCGGAGTAAATTTTGAGAAGACCATTCTTGACTACTGCCCGGGATCTTGCAGAATCACGCTTTCGAATGTTAATTCGGCAAGAGAAACTATACATGAACCCAACATATATTTCACCTTCGCGACAAAGGGCCAATGCCGCCGCCGCCGCCGACCCTTTTCGCGCCTTGGATTATCGCCTGGCCCCCGATTTCTCACAACCTCGCCTTAAAATTCCGGCCAAGACCGAAGATAAAATGCAAATGCGCCTCGTTCACCTGTACGGCCGAACCGAAGGCCCCAATATTTACAAAGAGCTGGAACGCATCCTCATTGTTCATCATGCCCACATGACTCCGGAACTGATCGAAGCCGAAAAAAATTTCAATGTCGCCGAACGGTTCACTGAAAAAGACGTTATCTTGATAACTTACGGCGATCTGATCATTTCCAAAGACAAAACGCCGCTCGCCGCCCTGGCGGATTTTACTCAGCGCATGTTCAAAGGTTTGATAACCACTCTTCATATACTGCCCTTTTATCCGTATTCGTCCGACCGCGGATTTGCCGTAATAAACTACCAGCAGGTGGATCCCCGGCTAGGTTCGTGGGAAGACATTCAAGAAATCGGCAAATCGTTTCGCCTCATGTTCGACGGAGTTATTAATCACTGTTCGTCTCAATGCCAATGGTTCCGTCGCTACATCAGCGGAGATCCGGACTATGCGGACTATTTCATCGCTTTTGATTCGCCCGACGAACTGGACGCCAAAAGCCTCCAGAAAATACTAAGACCCAGGACATCCGGCCTCCTGACCAGGTTTGAAACGATCAACGGCGCAAAATATGTCTGGACAACTTTTTCCGAGGATCAGGTTGATTTGAATTTCAAGAATCCGTGTGTTCTCATGAAGATAATCCGTATTCTGCTCGACTACGTCCGGCGTGGTGCGGACATTATACGACTTGACGCTATCACATATCTGTGGCGTGAACTCGGAACCAGTTGCGCTCACCTCGAACAAACTCACGAAGTGGTAAAATTACTTAGAGATGTTCTGAATACTGTGGCGCCGCATGTTGCGTTGATAACCGAAACCAACGTGCCGCACACGGACAATATTACCTATTTCGGCAATGGGCGTGATGAAGCTCAGATGGTCTATAACTTTGCTTTGCCGCCACTGGTGTTGCATACTTTGTTGACCGGAAATTCGGAAGCATTAAGCAGATGGGCGAAGAATCTTGTGGCGCCGTCAAATACAACGACTTTCTTTAATTTCCTGGATTCACACGATGGCATAGGAATCCTCGGCGCGAAAGGAATTCTTACGGAGGAACAAATAACCGATCTCTGTAAATCTGTTGAACAAAGAGGTGGATTTGTTTCAATGAAGTCAAACGGCGATGGGTCGGAAAGCCCGTACGAACTGAACACAACATGGTTCAGCGCCATCAATCCTTCGACTGACGACGAACCGACCGTTCAGAAAGTAGACCGGTTTATAGCTTCTCGCGCGATCGCTTTGGCGCTACAAGGCGTACCGGGTATCTATATTCTCAGTATGTTTGCATCAAGCAACGACATTGATGCCGTGTCTCGGGACGGCGTCAAACGAAACATAAACCGTTCTGCGCTTTATGAGGATCGAATCATTGACATATTCATGGAGCGTGGATCAATCGAACGGCGTATTACCGATCGCTTCATGGATTTACTGGCGATAAGAACAAACGAACCGGCTTTCCATCCAAACGGCGCCCAGAAAATTCTTGACTTGGGAAATGACGTATTTGCGCTGATACGCACTTCGCCGGACGACACATCTCGAATCTTAAGTCTCATAAACGTGACTTCCCACAAAATTACCGTAAAAATTCCGCTGGCCGATATCGGGCTCAAAGGGGAACTGTATGATTTGATTAGAGAAGAAGCCGTTTTCCCGAATTCGGATATCTGGTCGGTTGAACTCGCGCCCTATCGCGTCGCCTGGTTCAAGAAATCTGGATAAACGGTTCCAAGTTATTTGCGCCAAAAACCCGGCAGAAGAACGATCAGAACCGTATAAAACTCAAGCCGTCCCAATAACATGAAGAAGATCAAAAAAACCTGACCGAGAGGCGAAATTGACGCATAGGTTTGCGTTGCGCCAACGCCCCCTAACCCAGGACCGACTCCTCCCATGGTCGCCGTTACCGATGAAAGCGCCGTTTGCAGGTCAGGCGTGAAACATGTCATTATCAGCGTCCCAATTGTAAATACGACGAGATACACCACAAAGAAACCGGATATGCATGATACCACATTCTCAGGAACCGGAGCACCGCCTATCTTTACCCTGATCACTGCTTGAGGCTGCATAAACAGACGGATTTCCCTTAACACCTGTTTGGCGAGTACGGAAATCCGGAAATTTTTTATCGCACCACTTGTCGAACCGGCGCATGCGCCGATAAACATCAAAACCAGAAGAATGACCTTGGATGTCCCGGGCCAACGATCGAAATCCTCCGTGGTGAAACCGGTTGTAGTCATTATTGAAGTTGACTGAAACACGGCGGCGCGTATGGCAGCCGTCAGCGAAGGATACATCGTGCGGTAAATATTTAGAAAGATAAACAAAGTCGCTCCGAACCATATTGTCAGGTAAAGACGAAATTCGGGATTCTTGAAGTAACAGAACGGTTTACCGCGCAATGCCTGGTACGTAAGTGCAAAATTAGTGCCTGCCAAAAACATAAAAAATACGATCACAGTCTCAATGTAAATGCTGTTATATGCCGCGATACTATCTGTTCTGGTGGAAAATCCTCCCGTCGCCATTGTCGCAAAAGCGTGACAGAAGGCATCAAACCAATTCATGCCGCCAATTCTCAGGAAAATTGCCTCGGTCACACATAATAGAACGTATATGCCCCAGAGAAGTTTCGCAGTATTGGCGATACGCGGCGTGAGCCGGTCTTTGGACGGGCCCGGCATTTCCGCGCGGTAAATTTGCATGCCGCCAATGCCGAGGAAAGGAAGAATGGCCACACACAGCACCAGTACACCCATACCTCCAAAAAAATGCGTCATTGCCCGCCAGAACAGTACGCCGCGAGGCAATGTTTCCAAATCTGTCAGAACCGACGCTCCCGTGGTCGTCAGACCGGATACGGTTTCAAATACAGCCGCAACCGGATCCAGAATTACACCGGTTAAAATGAACGGCAACGAACCGAATACCCCGGCGCAAATCCATCCGAAAGTCACTATTCCGAATCCGTCGCGCCTTGACAAATCAATCGGCCCTTGCGTCCTTAAGAAAAGCAACATACCCGACAGAATAATTACCCCGCAGGCAACTTCCATGCCGAACACCACATCCCAGGGATCCCCGTAAATCCATGAAATACCGGCGCAAATGCCTACAGCCAGCCCCAATACCATGAGTGTTATGGAAATTAAATGAAATACCGGTCTGATGTTCATCTGTTCGGTCAATCAGTTTTTGAAAATGGCCTGAACCCGATTTATGTCTCCGGGCAAAGCAAATATTACCAGTTGATCACCCGATTGAATCGTCAAATCGCCAGTGGGCACATATATCTCCTCATTGCGCAAGACTGTTGCGATCACACAATCCCTTGGAATTTTCAGGTTCTTCACCGCTTTGCCGGCCCAACGATGACGCTCCGGCACCACAACATGCAGAAGCTCGCCCGGAGCTTTATGAAGACGAACTGCCGTTTTGACGTGATGCCCGCGGACAAAATGTAGAATCGCATTTATCATAGACATATACGGACTGATAATACGATCAAGTAGATTCAGGCTCCTGATGATCGGAACGTATTCCGGCTTGACTACTTGTGCAATTGTAAACGCTGCGCCCATTTTCTCGGCAAGTATGCAGCTCACTATATTAAGCTCCTCATCGCCGGTGATCGCAACAAATGCCGTATTCGGCCCGACACCGGCGTTTATCAGCGTCTCCTGATCCGAAGCATCGCCTTTCAAAACCAACGTATCGCGCAAAGCGTCCGAACATACGTCTGCCCGGGCCGGATCGCGTTCGAGCAATACCGTCGGAATGGATGCAGCCTCCAGCCGACGCGACAGATCCAAACCAAGATCTCCGCCGCCTGCCACCACTATCTTTTCAAATGGGTGCCTTCCCGGACAGGCCCAATCCAGAAAATTTGACACATCATCCGGTTTAACGGCCAAATAAAGATCATCATAAGCATGAAAACGCGTGTTGCCATGCGGAAGATCAAGCTGATTCCCGCGCATGTACGCAAGAAAGCGAATCTTGGAAACAATTGGCTCGGATTTGAAATCAATAAGCGGACGACCAAGTAACGGGCTTTCTGTCTTAATCCTGATGCCGGCAATCAGTACGCGCCCATCCAACAAATCAATCGCTTCCATAAGTCCAGGGTGTCTGAGAATATCGAACATCTCATCCGCAGCCTCATGCTTGTGACTTACCATCAAATCCACACCCAATTTCGAGAAATCCAGCCGTTTCGAACGAGTCAAACTGGGATTCGACACCCGCGCAACAGTGTTCTTTACCCCGGCAGCATGAGCATACTCACAGGCCAAAATGTTCACCTCATCCGAGCTTGTGACCGCAATCAACAAATCCGCTTTGTCAACCTCAGCCTTTTCCAGTATGTCAGGCGATGAGCCGGATCCCTCTATTGTCAGAACATCAAAGTGCGATTCCAATACCGCAAGACGCTCTACCGAAATATCTATCACAACAATATCATGGCCCAGTTCACAGAGTCGCCCTGAAAGATTCAGTCCAGTATTTCCTGCTCCGATTATTAAAATGCGCATAATTTATTGCCTTTGATACTTTGTTCCGATAACCAACAATACCCCTTTGACTTGTTCCATATCAAGATAGAAGAAATAACAACAAATTGTTAACCAGATCTATTCATCTCCTCTTTGCGAAATGGAGAAAACCACGGATTTCAAAGATACAACGGATGGAGACTTTGCCCCCCCCCAATCCGTTCGAAGGGGTTGATATGGGTCATTTTCGCGGTGAGATGAATTTTCTCAGCTTTGCGTCTCGCTCGCCTTGGTAAAAAGACCTCGCAACATCCATCAATCAGTCCGGGAGTCTGTCAGACTTTCCGTTTATATCAATAAGGATATCTCACGCCCGTACATAGCGGCAACGCATCTTTTCCAAGTATTCTTCCTTCAATTGTTCGTCATATTCGATGCCTCCGCCAGGTAACATTTAATATGAGTCAATTAATAAAACTGCGAAAACAAATAAGATTGCATTGACAAAATCGGATGAATAGAAGAAATAGCGAACGAGAAAACATTATTGGCTGTTTTCAACTAAGGATTAGAGAAAACGGCAGCAAAATGAGAAATTCCAAAAGGCACAGATGAAACAACCGACAAACAGAACTGATCGCATAAAATCAGCCTTCTTACCGGTAATTCTTCCGATAATTATGTATGCCGCAACTGTTTTAGCAACAATGTTGAATATTGATTCTTTCAATACTCTCATGACAAGCGAAAAAGGCATCATAGAAAACATAACAGTGCTTTTCCTGCTCATGGCATGTTTTTATGCCGCAAGGGCAGGAATCAGAAATAAAATATCTCCTCAATCTGGCCTGCGTATTTATATTTTTGCGCTCGCTCTGGCATGTTTAATGTTCGCCGGTGAAGAACTCAGCTGGGGACAGCATGCATTTGCATGGCGAACGCCCGATTATTGGACAACAATTAACAAACAAGAGGAAACGAACCTGCATAATATTAGCGGTATCCTTAACGAGACACCGCGTATGTTACTGACATTATTTGCTGTTATTGCCGGATTTGTTGCCCCTGTGATCGTCAAGCTGCGGAACATGGATCTCAAATCAGAAAGCGCATTCTGGTACTGGTACATGCCTCCGTTCGAAGGAGCTTTGACGGCGTTTTGCGCTCCAACTGTTACGTTTCACGCCAAGATTATGGAAAAACTCAATCCTGCTCTGGATCTGAATGTTACCGGCGGGGAAACGAAGGAAGCCCTGTTAGCTCTGTTTCTATTGATATATGCCAAATCCATTGCCACACGATGGGCACAGACATCTCAATCGAACAACAAATAATGACGAACAATTTCCGTATCGCCTCGTTTTCAAACACGTTTTGCCGAACGTTTTTTTGAAACAGCGGCTTTTTTGTTACTTCTTGTCGAATGTTGTTTCTGTTTATGTGCGCCTTCAATCAATTCCTCAGGCGGTTGTTTGCCGCGCAGTTCGTATAAGAATCGTGAGGGCGTTACCAGAAGCCGCTGTCCGTACCGTGCGCGACTCCGCGTAAAAGTCAAAGTGAGCCGTTTTTTAGCACGCGTAATACCGACATAAGCAAGACGGCGCTCTTCTTCTATTGTTCCGTCTTGAACCGATTTTAGATGCGGTAACAGCCCCTCTTCCATGCCGACAAGATACACCTGGTCAAATTCCAGCCCTTTCGCGGAATGAAGAGTCATAAGCGTTACCTTATCAGAAGCGTCATCGCCGTCATTTTCGCCTTCGCTCGCGCTGAGCGCCAGATCTTCCAGAAAACTCGCAAGATCGGCCTTCTTGCGTTCCCGCATGTGAATCTCAGCCATATTCATGATTTCATTAATCGCATCCCATCTGACCGTCCGCATTCCGGAATCCGGATAACACCGTTTGATTTCTTCGTCGTATCGGACTTTAATCACAAGACGTTTCACCAGCTCGACAAGTTGTGAGCTCTCGGCAAAATTACGAAGGCTCCCAAGCAGATTTAAGAAGTTTATAGCCGCAGATACAGCCGATTTGGGCAACTCAGGAAACTTGCCGCCACGCAAAAATATCTCCGCAAGCGGCAACTTGTGCTTTGCCGCGAGGGCCATGGCTTTTTCAATCGTTGTCAGACCAATTCCGCGCGGAGGTGTATTGATCACACGCAGCAGCGCCAATTCATCAACCGCGTTTGCGATGAGCTTCAAATACGCCATAATATCGCGGACTTCTTTCCGATCAAAGAACGACATTCCACCAACAAGATAATAAGGGACGCGTTTCTGACGCAGTTGCATCTCAAATACACGCGGCTGAATCTGTGTGCGAAAAAGGATCGCAAAATTACTGAACGATACCCTGCCCTCTCGCATGCGCCGGAGAATATCGTCTACCACAAATGCGGATTCCCCTTGTTCATCGTCAAGCGTAAGCACCGTAATCGCGTCACCACTCCCGACGGCCGAACGTAGCGTCTTCTTATGCCTGGAAACATTATTTCGTATCACAAGATTGGCGCCTCTGAGTATTTCATCGGTTGAGCGATAGTTTGTCTCTAATCGGACCACTGTTGTATTAGGGAAATCCTTTTCGAAATTCAGTATTTTGGATACATCCGCCCCGCGCCAGCCATAAATTGATTGGTCGTCATCCCCGACAACGCACACGTTTCTGTGTTTTTTGCCGATCAGCCGAACAATTTCACATTGTGGCCGGTTCGTGTCTTGGTATTCATCCACAAGGAGATATCTGTAACGGTCTTGGAAATACGCGAGAGTTTTCTTGTCCTTCAAAAGCT
>JAFGTH010000143.1 GCA_016934225.1 Lentisphaerota bacterium
CCGCCATCGTACAACCCGCCATCTTCCGTCTTATTGAGCAGCATGCCGATCCCAACAGCCTGTTCTTCATCGTCAAAACAGCCACTTCGACGGATGTGGGATCATGGATAAGCAAACGAAAAATCTGGGCCTGCTGCCTTGCCGAAGAACTCCTGCTCATTGCCGGCGGACAAAAGCCTTTTATTGAAAAGACAGCCTTTCGACAATTGACCGATAGCATGTATAATCATGTCACAGCCAATCTTATGCTCGCGCCGGCCGAGCAACTGACAGTTAAACGACTCAAAATGTCGCCACACGACGCCGCGCAGGTGTTGGCACAAATTCACGCGTAAGGAGGACTACAAATGCTCGAGACTATTATTAAAGGTCAGCTAATGATGATTCCGCTCATAATCTGCAGCGTGCTTTCGCTCGCAGTGTTCCTTGATCGGTTATGGGCGTTTTACTTGAATAGCCGCATAGATACTCGAGCGCTGCGCGCTCAACTCATGCGCCATCTGAAACACGGCGAAATTAAAGAGGCCGCCTTGTTGTGCGCAAACACACCCGGGCCCGTTTCCGCTGTATTGCTCGCAGGCCTTCAGTCGTACGCCAAACTCGAAAAAAAAACGCCTGAGAATCTTCGCCTCACTGTCGGCGAGGCCATGGAAGATTACGCCATGCACAGCATGAGCGCCGTTGAAAAACGATTGTGGATCTTGTCAACTGTCGGCAATGCAGCGCCATTGTTTGGAATGACCGGCACTGTGCTGGGCATGATAAAATCCTTTGATAAACTAGCCCAGTCCGCCGATGCCGCCACTATAGGCATCGGCATCTCCGAGGCGCTGATAACCACGGCCGCAGGCCTGCTCATTGCGCTTGGAGCCGTAATCCCGTTCAGTTTCTTCACTTCCATGGCCGAAAACATTGAGCTCGAAGTGGACGAAGCGTCGTCGGAAATGCTGGAGTTCCTCGCCGGCACGGCGGAACAACAAAAACCCTGATCACCATCAAGGATATTACGACATGCGTTCGGTCAAAAAGACAAAACAAAGAAAAACGCCTGAGATACCGGTAAATTCTTTTTCCGATATCGCATTTCTGCTGATCGTATTCTTTGTGGTTGCCACCACTCTTCACAGCATGACCGGCGTACTTACCGACATGCCTGCCGGCGAAAAGTCCGAACAACAGGCTCAAGAAACCCCGACAGTCCAACTCCATGACAACAAGATCAAATTCAACGAAAAGGACGTGACAGTACTTGCCCTAAGAGATCAGCTTATTAAATTGAACCTTCACAATAAATCCGACGACGAAAAGATTGTCCTGCTCGAGGCCACGGGAAACGTGGATTACCAGACTTACTTTAATGCAATGACCGCCATTAGCGCTGCCGGCGGTATTATCGCTATCGTAAGCGAGAAGGAAACGCAGAAGTGAAACGCAAACGCACAAAACGTAAATCTATAATAACCGTGCCGGTCGCCAGTATGGGAGATATCGCATTTCTCCTTATCATATTCTTCATGGTTGCCAGCCGTTTGATTACAGAGCGCAACCTCGTTCCACCCAAGTCGCCGGACGCTGTCAAGCTCAAGGAAAGCAAAATAAGCGTCTCAATAGACGCGGATGGAATTATTTACCTGCAAGGCAGGGAAGTGCCGGACGCTAAGGCGGTCGAATGGGGCGTGCGAACGCTCGTTGAAGGCAAAACCGATATTATCGCCAAAACAGTCATGTTCAGTTGCGACCACACACTGACTAAAGATAAATTTGAACCGGTAATCGAAGCTATCGCGCAGGGAGGCGGACTGATCGCCGCCATCGGCGATCAGTCATTCGACGAAACGACGACCGCTTTCTCGCCCGGCGATGCAACACCTGAACTGCCACAACCCCAAGACGCTCTTGACAGCACCAACTAACACACGTCTATAAAGGAGAAAATAAAATGACTACCGACTACGATGATATCGAGAAACTGGCGCCTCATAAACTTGTCGCCAATTTTACCAAGAACAGGGTGCTCCTCTGTACCGTGATAGCGCTTGCCGTTCACGCGCTGGTGATAAGCGTAACATCTATTGACTATCTCTATTACAACGTCATTAATCAGGAAGCCGGACGACTACGCGAGGAACGCATAAAAAACGAGGAACAGGCAAAAAAAGACGCCGAGCGCAAAAAATTGCAGCAAAAGGCGGAAGCATCCCGGGTCGTTCGGACACAAAACTCCGGAACCGCCGACAACCTTAATAAAAACAGCGAAACCGATATGTCTAATGAGACACTCATGGATAAATACAAGGACACGCCCGTGGTTAAAAGCGTTACCGATGCCGCCAAACCGGAAGAAATCCCAGATGCTCCCGACAATTTGAACATTTCTATCAAGGATACAGGAATATGACCGAAATGCCGCTAAAGCGCCAGGCATTGCCACCCCGACAATTAAGGAAATAAAGGAGCTGCCGATACCATACGCAGCACGGAAAAATCTATATTGCCCATGGCCAAAATATCGTTACTGAAAATCCGGCACGGCGCCGTAGTCATCGCGAATCATGCCCGAACTATTGCCACAATATCCCTGCAATGGCTATCGAAATATTTTGCGCCGTCGGTCAGGATTCTGAAAAGCGCCATCAATAATTTGAGCACCATCCCCATCGTACTGTGCCTGCCGCTCGGACTCATCACTGTTGCCGTCATTCCGCTCGCCATGTCGCTGCGATGGTTCCATTACGTCCCTCTCCTGCAAAAATATCCCGAACTCGGAACGGTTTTATCACCCACCAATCCGCCTGGTTCGTTGCTTTGGCTAATCGTCATATCGCTTGCCGGAGCTTTTGCCATCCTGGCCGCCTCAATCATTGGCCTCCTCCTGAAAAAACCATATGCATTACGAATCGTTAGAAGTGGTTACATTATTGTTTATGCCTTGTTCATTGCCTATGCAGGCGTCGTCATGAACATCACGGCGCAAATACGCAATTCTCCGTATATTGCAGAAATCGGCGGCAAGAAAATTGATGCCGTCGTCGTATTCTTCTGGCGATACAATTATCTGTGGATGGCCGCTCTAGCCGTAGCCTTTACAGTGTTCCTTCACTTGTTCTCATGGAGGCGCTGCGCTATCAATTATTATACCGGATCCAAAGATGATTCGCCCGCGTTCGGCGATCGCTTCTTTGAAAACTGGCGCACACATGGCCATGATCCCAAGTTCCGTAAAAGCGCATGGGGCAGTATCTGGACTCATATAATGATTATTATTATTGTTCCATGGCTCCTCCAAAATGCGGGATGCGTAGAACCATATCGCCCACCGTTCGGCGGCGGTAATTACGTCGTCCAAATGGTCAAAATCGTCAAACCTGAAAAGAAAAAGACGCGAAAAAATTATATCCTGCGATCCGATTCAGCAATTTATTTTCAGATTCCCGACCTCGACGAATCAAAAATCATGGAAGATGTCGAAGAAAAATCCAAAGTTACATATACTGCCGATCCAAACGCTGTTCATGGTAGTCTTGGCGATGGAAAAGGCGGCGCGCCTGGATGGCAAGACGGTTTCAAGGACGGATTAGTGCGATTCATCAGGCTTGAATATATGGGCCCCGACTGGGATGACGGTATGGACTCGCAGTCCAGGGCTGATATGAATTTCCTCGACGAATTCAAACGATTAAGCGGCGGTATGAAAACCGCACGCCATTCGGAAAGCCATCCTATACACATGCTCAAAAAGTATCCGAAGGGTCAGGCGCCTCCTTTTGTGTTCATGACCGGTTCCGGCGCAATAAATATCCCCGGAAACGACATTAAGATACTCAGAGATTACCTTATGGAAGGCGGCATGTTGTTCGCCGACTGCGGCAGCAAACGATGGGATTCAAGTTTCCGGAACTTCGCCCGACAAATCTTCCCGGAAAGCCCGTTGCTCGTAATCTCGGACGACGATCCAATCTTTCAAATTCCATTTATCTTTCCTAATGGCGCCCCGCCCCTGTGGCACCATGGCGGAGAAAACGCCATGGGCATCAAGGTCCGTAACCGATGGGTTGTGTTTTATCATCCTGGCGATATCAATGACGCGTGGAAAACCGGACATTCCGGCATTGACCCGAAATTGGCGGAACATGCCTATCAGCTTGGAGTAAATATCGTTTATTATTCTTTTATGCGATATTTTGAAGAAACAAAAAAATATAGAAAATGATGACGGCAATAACAAAATTCTACATGTACTTCGGCATAATAGGCATCGCATCCACGCTGGCTTGGTTGATCTGCTGGATCACAGTTGTCATTTTTGCCATAAGCAAGCACAGAACAAAAGCGCTCTGGATAACTCTCGGAATGTCAATCGTCGGACTCTGGCTTGCCGGAATCAACTCGCTGAATGTAAGCGCAATTAAACTCGATCAGACCGAAGAAATCCAGGCGGGTCGCAAGCAGGCCCAGGAACTGCTGCGAATCAAAACCGACGACACGAAAGACGACAGCATCTACGCGCAAGCCGCCGCCGGGGCAGAACCTGCCAATTCCTACAAATCACGCGGGAAACAAACCCGAACAAAAGACACAAAACGCGACGATGCAATGGGCGATCAATTAAATATAGAAACAAATGAAACCAGAGAAAGAACAATGAAGGCAGCCGATAGAAATATGGCCAATATGCTGGACCGCTTGAATCTGTTTTTCAGCAGAACAACATTCTGGTTTGTTATTCTTTTCGTGATGCTCGACTATCTTCACAGATTCAATAAAACATTCAAACCCTATTTTCCGCTTCCCGTCTCCTGTCACACTCTCGACACGCTTTTCCCAAAACCAAATTCCATCTGTATAAGAAAAGCCAAACCAAATGCGCTCGCCGATTACCTGCAAACTACCGTTAGAAAAGGGGACACATTCATTTATTTCGGACAAGAAGATCCGTGGGGCACACTCTCGACAAACGGCGGAGTCCGTTCGATTCTACCCAGGTTATTTGTGCCGGGGCTGAAACATGGACTGAGAATCTGGGGTTTGGAAAAATATGTAGTCTCCAATATCGCTGAGTGTGACAGTAATTTTCTATTTGAGTCCGTATGGTTCAGACGCTTATGCGCAGTAGTCAAAGGCGCCCCTATTTCGGCCGAGCATCTGAACGATCTGCTTGAATTCATGCGTCTCAGGCATACAGCTCTGGCAACAGCCAAACACACAGTCCACATTGTCTGGGATCATGCAATGCCGCCGCCTCGACAAATCCTGGTTGAGCTGCTTTTC
>JAFGTH010000144.1 GCA_016934225.1 Lentisphaerota bacterium
CGCGCGTCGAAGACGCTTTGCATGCCACTCGCGCAGCCGTCGAGGAAGGCGTTGTCGCAGGCGGCGGCGTGGCTCTTCTTCGGGCACAGAGCTCGCTGGACAAAATTATGTCAAGCGGCGATGAGGACGAGTCTGTCGGCGTTAAAATCATAAGAATCGCGCTGGAAGCTCCTTTGCGCCAGTTGGTGGATAATGCAGGGCTGGAAGGCGCATTAATTGTCCAGGATGTCAAATCCAACAAGGGCAGTTACGGTTATAACGTCGCTACCGGCAAATACGGCGATCTGGTCAAAGACGGCGTGCTTGACCCCGCAAAAGTCACGCGATCCGCGCTCCAGAACGCAGCCAGCATAGCCGGCCTTCTGTTGACAACCGAATGCATGGTTACAGATATTCCTGCAAATGACCCACCCGCGCCCGCAGGCGGCGGAGATATGGGCGGAATGGGTGGAATGGGCGGAATGGGCGGAATGATGTAATTCGTCGCTAAATAGTTGACTCAGACGAACGGGGCGCATACAATGCGCCCCGTTCATTTTGAACAACAGGAGGATAGACATTGAATATTGAACTCCTTGAGCAGGCTAAAGCTCGCGTGCAAAGTATTCCGGTTCTGATAAACATGGTTTCCAAACGTGTGCATCAACTGAATTCCGGATTCCGACCCTACCTCAAATCTTCTTCACCCAATGAAGACAAACTCGATACCGCCCTTCGCGAAATTGCGGAAGGACTCATAATAGCCGAAATTGAGTTTACCCCAATTGCCCCTGAAGAAGATAATGTGACTCTGTAGTTTCGAATTCTCCGATGCCGTCGTGCCCGCATGGCTAAAGAGCAAAAGACATTATCCGGCAAATTGGCAACCAATCGAAAAGCATTCCATGATTATGAGATATTGGAACGTATCGAGGCTGGCATAGAATTGCGCGGCACTGAAATCAAGTCACTACGCAATTCAAGCGTAAGCTTGTCCGGATCATTCGCTAAAGTCGAAGAAGGCCAGGCAATACTCCACAATCTCACAATACAACCTTATGAACATGGAAATAGATTCAATCATCCGCCTGCACGACCACGCCGACTGCTGCTCCACAGAAACGAAATTCGCAAACTGCAAACAGTGATAGAGCAGAAGAGACATACCATTGTGCCACTCTCCATATATATCAAAAAAAACATCGCCAAGATCGAACTCGGGTTATGTAAAGGCAAAACCATCGGCGACAAGCGGGAAACACTCAAACGCAAGACCGCCGAACGTGAAGCAATGCGCGCCATAACACAGCAAACACGCCGAACTTGAGTGCCTGCCCGTTCTCATACGCTTGATATTCCCTAACGACAACCTTGGCAGACATTGACTCACTGAAATATCAGGGCTATTTATCACTTGACGCAATACGCACATCGTGACACTTTTATGATAAATCATACTTCGCCTTTGAAGGAGTTGATAAAATGAAACTTGCATTTATAACCCCGGGGTATGGGGAAATACTCTTAATTTTCCTGGCTATATTGTTGCTTTTCGGAGCCAAAAAATTGCCAGGATTGGCCAGAGCGCTCGGAAAAAGCCTCGGCGAATTCAAGAAAGGCAAAGAAGAAGGATTGCTGAAAAACGAAAACAAAGATGCCCAGTCACCCGATGACGAAAATAACAAGACCGACGCTACTTTGTAGAAGCTTCTGTTTCTTCTAGAATTTCATTGATCACAGATAATTTCTCTTCCGCTGTAGAAAGCCAGCCACTGTCAGAATAGGACGCTATAAAATCCTCATATACAACCTTTGCATCGGTGTACTTGCCCATCTGCTCCAGACATCGCGCCTGACCAAGTATGGCTTGGGGCACAAGGAAATGCTTCGGACGAGACTCGATAAACGCAATGAAACCCTGTAGCGCTTCCTCAGTTTGAAGCCTTGCTTCCAGACAATGAATGCGCCCCAATTCCGCAATCGCAAACATGTCGTGCCTCGGATACTGCTCCATAAACTCAACATACATGCCAAGCGCCAATTCGTAATCGCCAAGATCATAGTGCAATTTTGCAAGCCTCAAGGCAGCTATCGCGGCCGATGAACTGGACGGATAATTCGACACTAAAGCTTTCATATCTTCCTGCGTTCGCGCAGTCAATAAAGCCGCAGATGCCTCAAGTCTGTTTCTTGTAATATTCGCGCGATACAATGCAACCGCTATGAACACAGTCAGCAAAACAATCGCTACAGCAATAACATGTCTGCCATACTTGATATACAGGTCTGGCAGAAACTGGAGATCGCCCCAATCTCTTTCACGCATTTGCGTTGTCTCGTCCATTTACCCTCCACTTTCGATAGCCGTAACAGGAAGGCTTTTTAGACTCTCATGCGTTCTAAAGCAAGGAAGAAATCTGAATCTTCTGGCGCTGAGAAACCGAATTGTGGTATTGAATTGATTGTACGCCACAACATGAGGTTCATTGTGAATAGCAAAAAAGTTAATAAACTTAAACTCGGCGTAAACATAGACCACGTCGCAACGCTACGCATGGCCAGGAAAACCACCTACCCCAGCGTACTCGAAGCTGCCGCTGCGTGTGAAACCGCGGGAGCCGACGGGATAACCGTCCATCTACGCGAAGACCGACGTCATATACAGGACAGCGATGTGTACGAACTCCGCAAAGCGCTCACAATCAAAATGAATTTGGAAATGGCAAACAACAGAGAAATCGTAAATATTGCCTTGCAAGTAAAACCTGATGAGGTATGTATCGTTCCCGAGAAAAGAGCAGAACTAACGACCGAAGGCGGACTCAACGTCGCCGGTCAAATTCACGAACTTTCCGAATCAATCAAAATGTTGACCGATCAAGGGATCACAGTAAGCCTGTTCATAGATCCGGATGCGGAACAGATACAGGCAACCGCCGAGCTCGGCGTTCCATTTATAGAATTACATACTGGCACATTTTGCAATGCAAGCGGTGAACAGACTGAACGAGAATTATATCGCCTTGTGAAAGGAGCATCGCTGGCACACAAACTGGGCATCAACGTCAACGCAGGACATGGAATCAATATCAATAATATCGCTCCGATATTGAGGATACCGTATCTGAATACGCTTAACATCGGGCACAGTATAGTATCAAGGGCCGTGTTTACGGGACTCGAGGCAGCAGTGAAAGAAATGCTGTGCGCCATGAACAACTACGATGGAGGCGACTATGTCTGAAGGACGTATACTCGGCACAGGCATTGATCTTGTGGAGAATGAACGGATGCTCGAAATGATCAAACGTTGGAATCAAAAATTCAAAGATCGAGTCTTCCTGCGACGCGAACAGGAATACTGCGACTCCAAGGCTTTCCCATGCCATCACTATGCCGGGCGATTTGCGGTAAAAGAAGCTGTTTCAAAAGCATTTGGAACAGGTTTCGGACCGCATCTCGGCTGGCTTGATATTGAAGTCATCAGAAATCCGGAGTCCGGCGCTCCGTCAATTCAATTGAGTAAAAAAGCGAATGAATTCGCGCGCAAATATAACACGGTAGATATCCTTATAAGTCTGACACATACCAAACACTACGCAGTCGCACATGCGTTTCTGCTTGGAAAATAGTCACTCGAAAACAAATTCAACCATGAAAACCGCAAATTGTAGTCAAATGCGAGCGTTCGATTCGGCAACTATCAATGACCACAATATTCCGGGCGTGGAACTTATGGATAGAGCCGGCCTTGGCGTAGCACGATGCGTGAAAAGGATCATGTCCATATCCGAACCTAAACTCAGTCGGACAATTATGATCGCCGGCAAAGGAAATAACGGCGGAGATGTGTTCGCAGCAGCCAGATACCTGCATGAATGGCACATTGAAATTGAAGTTCGGCTGACTTGCCATGCATCTGATATATCCGGCGACGCATACTATCACTTTGAAAAAATGCGCGCTTTGCATATTGCTATTCGTGAAATGGCCGATGAATCCGATTGGTCGGAAATAAATACGATCCATTCCGATTCCGGTTGCGTACTGGTGGACGGCATACTCGGCACCGGCATATCCGGATCTTCCAGAGGAACAGCGGCAGCCGCGATCAGATATATAAACAGGCATTCGTTACATTCAATAGTCGTCGCCGTAGATATACCTTCCGGTCTTAATGCAGACACCGGCGAACCCGGTGGAGATACCGTTCTAGCCGATGTAACCGTCACCATGGGACTCCCAAAACGCGGTTTCGCCGAACAGTCTGCTATCGAATACATAGGTTCGCTCGAAATCGTAGATATAGGCATACCCGAATCACTGCTCATGAATCATGCAAGTGATGTAGAAATAATTGCTTTATCCGATTTTAGCGGTGCTTTCCCAAAAAGAAAGAGACTAACGCATAAAGGCACATATGGACATGTGCTGGTTATCGCCGGAGCAGCCGGTTATGCCGGAGCAGCCGGAATGACAACCCGAGCGTGCTGCCGATCAGGCGCCGGACTTGTAACCGCGCTCGTGCCGGCCAACATCGCGCCCATTGTATCGTCCATGGCACCGGAAGCTATGGTTCACCCCGGCGCTGAGACAAATATCGGATCTCTCTCATTCAATTGCCTTGAACTATGGTTAAAGAAAATAACTAACTTCAATGCTATTGTTGTCGGACCGGGAATGACTCCTCATGAAGCTACAAATTCAATCGTTCGCCGGATTTTATCATCGGCAGAAGCTCCGATTGTGATGGATGCCGATGCTCTCAATAGCTGCCCTTCTCTCCTGTCCTTGCTGCGTCGTAGAAACATGCCTTCAATTATCACTCCCCATCCCGGCGAGATGGCTCGACTCCTTGATCGTAATGTTAACTATATACAACAAGACAGAATTGGCTCGGCCCAAGCGGCAGCGGAAAAAGGCAAGACAATCGTTGTGCTCAAAGGCGCAGGCACCGTCGTGGCGCAATCGGGTCGCACTCCGTCAGTGAATCTTACCGGAAATCCAGGCATGGCCACCGGCGGCACGGGCGATATCCTTGCCGGCATGATCGGCGGCTTCCTTGCGCAAGGAATAAATCCACATACCGCCGCATGCGCCGCCGTTAATCTGCATGGTCGCGCCGGCGATACAGCCGCGTTGCGCGGATCACAAATCACAATGACCGCATATGACCTTCTTGCCGAATTGCCGCTGTTACTTCGCGAGATCAGCGGACGGTAATCATCGTGATCAGTCACAACGCATTATTCGCGTTGTTGAGAGCTAGACCGCAGGGACTCTTTTACGGTGTTCCAGCGTTTATTCATTTCTTCGAGAGTGCATTCGGAAATTGTCTTGCCTTCGCTTTCCAGACTCTTTTCAACTGCGTAAAATCGCCGCATGAATCTGTTGATTGTGGAATTGAGCGCTTCTTCGGCTTGTATGCCAAAAAAACGGCTCAGGTTAACAACAGCAAAAAGCAAATCCCCGATCTCATCATGTATTTCTTGTTTGTCGCACTGCTCCATAGCCTCTTTGAGTTCATTCAATTCTTCGTCCACCTTGCCTATAACATCCTTTACCTGCGTCCAATCAAAACCCACGCTGGAAGCGCGCGACTGTATTCGTTGAGCCTTTTGGAGAGAAGGCAAATGCCTTGGAATGCCGTCAAATATCGGGCGTCGGCCTGAGTTTGTTTCTTTTGACTTAATAGCCTCCCAGTTCGCCAGGACTTCGGCGGAATCAGCTGCTTTTATCCCTCCGAATACATGCGGATGTCGTCGAATAAGTTTATCCGTTACCGCATCTGCGACATCTGCAAATGTAAATTCATTCTGTTCGCTCCGAATTTGCGATTGCAAAACGATTTGAAGCAGGACATCGCCAAGCTCTTCTTTATGTTCTTCGATATTGTGCGAATCAATGGCGTCAATTGTTTCGTAACTTTCTTCAATCAAATACTGTTTCAAAGATTCAAGCGTCTGCTCACGATCCCAGGGACAACCATTAGGCCCACGAAGCCTTGCAACAACATCGAGAAGACGGTGCAACGATTCATTCAACTGATGGCGATTACCGCTCATTTTATTCGAGCAGGTGTCGGGACGCTCTTATTGCGCAGAAGTCATGTCCACACATAGAGCAAAAATCTGCATTTTCATTGCCGATTGTTTTACAGGACAGATATTTGGCTTTGGCTGTTTCACCATCCATGGCTAATTGAAATTGGCGTTTC
>JAFGTH010000145.1 GCA_016934225.1 Lentisphaerota bacterium
GAAATCTGCGAGTGGTGGCGGTCGCCGCAACCTGTTCCCTGGTACGTTCCACTTCAATGCAGGCGGATTCCACATCCACACGCACAAGGTCTTCCATATTCTTTAACGATTCCGCCATCTGTTCACGTGAAAACAGCGCGCGCTGATGAACAGCTCTGTCCGCCCGGTTGTGAAGAGGAAATTCAACGGTAACGCCGGCTGCAAAACACGAATCCTTGCCATCAAGTTCGCTTAGAGATCCCCCAAACGACTCAGCATACCCTGTGTCTCCCCATTCAATAAAGAGATCCATCCTGGGCAAGAGCCCGTTCCTGGTCTTCACCAATTCCAGGTCGCCGCTCTGAATTCTTAACCGAGCCTGGTTCATGTCGGGGCGGTTTCGAATAGCATGCACAACATGCAAATCAGTATTGCCAATATCCGTTTCCGACACAACCGGTTCGGTCGTGAGACGCAATTCACCCCTGGGTTTACGCAACATGTCCGGAGCGATAAGTCGCAACAGGCGAAGCCGCGTTGTGGAAAGTTCGCTACGGGCATTAATCAGAGCTTCACGACGCAGCGCGATCTCGGCCCGGGCTGCGGCCATTTCCGTTTCCGGCAAACCGCCCACTTTTATGCGTTGTTCAACCGCTTGTAGTTGTTGCTCCGCAAGACTCAACGATTTTTGCAGAATCTCCATTCGGAGATTGGCCAACGCGCACTCCCAATAAGCGCTTTCCACATCAGCAACGAGAGCTTCAATAAATCCTCTCAGTTCATACGCTGAAATATCAGTATCAAGCCGCGCCTGGCGTAATCCAGCCCTGTTCACGGCCACAGGACGCCCCTGCAACAGAGCCTGCGTGATCGCCAAACCGAACTGCGCGGCAGATTCCTTGTCGCCGTTGGAATCCTGTTCGGTCATCAGAGATACACCCAACCGGGTTCCGGTTGAGAAATGCCGAATAACTTCCACCGATCCACCGATGGTTCTTGTCGTATTTCCGGATAAGCCGTTAGTCAGTGTGTCGGCCTGTTCGAAGCCAACTTCTCCCGCTATAGCAATATCGAACACCGCTCGCTCCGTATCCTCAAACGTCTTCTGGATCTCCGGAATCAATATCTGAACACTAAGCGCTCTATTGTTGGTCAGGGCCATCAAGACGGCTTGCTCCATGCTGATCTCCAGAACCGCCTGCCCATCTACTTCAAACGGTTGAGCTAAAACCACAATCCGGGAGAAACATAACAATACGACTGCCGTCAGACCGCTGATCGTAATATCAGTGCGCCTTCTTCGCATGCGACCTCCATCCGGCTTCAAAAAGCGAATACACCACCGGGACAAATATTAGTGTCAACAATGTCGAACTCATCAGTCCTCCAATAACGGCTCTGGCCAACGGCGCCTGGGCTTCGCCTCCTTCGCCAAAACCAAGAGCGAGAGGTGTCAAGCCGAGAGAAGTGGTCAACGCAGTCATCAAAATAGGCCTGAGCCTCCGCCGACCAGCCTCTTCAATGGCTTCCCTAATGCCCATACCGTCACGACGACGGAGAAGATTGGTGTGATCCACAAGTAGAATGGCGTTGTTGACAACAATACCGCTGAGCATGATGCACCCGATATACGATTGAACATTAAAAGTTGTGTTGCTCAACAGGAGCATCAACACCACACCTATCACAGCCATGGGAACAGAGAACATGATCACCAGCGGATCTTTCAACGATTCGTACTGGCAAGCCATGACCATATACACAAGGATAAGCGCAAGGATTAGCCCCAACCCCAGTTCCTGAAAGGCTTTTTGCTGTTCTTCGTAATCGCCGGCGAATCCGATGGAAAAATCGCCGGGTATCGGAACGGATCGTAACCTGTCACGGATGTCGGCAATAATTGAACCCATGTCCCGTCCATGCACATTGGCTTCAACACGAACAATACGTTCCTGGTCTTTGCGTTCAATGCTCACAGGCCCGGTTCGCGCCTGCACATTGACGATATTCCTCAATACAACCTGATCGCCTTCAGAATTTGTTAAAGTCAGATCCAGAATTTCCCGAAGCGATCGTTTTTCGGCATCTTTCAGTTTTATCAGAATTGCGTATTCGTCACCACCTTCGCGATAATAACCGGCACGCGTTCCTCCCAATACTGTTTGCAACATTCCGGCTACCTGGGAAACACTTACTTTCATCGCCTCAGCCTTGGCACGATCCACAACAATCAGGCGTTCCGGCTGACCGCTGTCGCGACTCAATCTCACATCGGTAATTCCATCCACGGTCTCGACAATTCCCCGGACACGCTGCGCCAAGGCATCGGCCGTCTCCAGATCATACCCCCGAACCTCGACTTGAAGACGATCGGCGTCGCCGCTTGCCATACGAAGAACAAACAGACCCTGACCAGCGCGCGTCCGAATGACTGCGCCGGGAATTGCAACCAGCTTCTTGCGGAGCACGAAAGCGATCTCTTCGCTTGATCGAGTCCGTTCACCGAGTGGTTTGAGGTTGATGATCATATCGCCCTTGTGACTTCCTCCCGAACGCCAACTGGATCCACCCAAGTTTACAACGGTATTTTTTGCCTCGGGCACCTCGCGAACGACGATTTTTTCAATGGGACGAAAGGTTTCGTCCAACAGAGACAGTTTCGTTCCAACTTCCATTTCCACGTTTATTCGCACCTGTCCCTCATCAGCGGCCGGCATGAGCTCTGTACCAACCAGCGGAATCAGAGCAATACTTGACACAAGAAGTAGTATTGCCGATGCAACCACCCATAAACGATGATTGAGCGCGAAATGAAGAAAACTCTTATAACGACTCTCAATCTTTTCCAAAAACCGGCCTGTGATCCGGAAAATTCTGTGCGTGATCGTTTCATTCGCGGTTGCGCTCAAACTGGTCGGATGCAGAAAACGTGAAGCCAGCATGGGAACCAATGTCAAGGCGATTCCCATTGAACAGAACAAGGCAAAACTGATGACGTAAGCCAGCTGCCTGAACATTACACCCGCCATACCGCGCACAAAGATCATCGGCAGAAACACAACCACGGTGGTAAGTGTGCTGGCCACAATGGCCGTAAGCACTTCCTCAGCGCCATGCACCGCGCCCTCTTCTCCGCTCAGCTTGTGGTCGGTCTCGCGCAGGCGGTAAATGTTTTCCAGAACTGCAATGGAATTATCCACCAACATTCCCACTCCCAACGCCAGCCCGCCAAGAGTCATGAGATTCAGAGTGAAACCGCCAAAATAGATCATCATAAATGTCGCAATAATGGAAATGGGAATGGCGGTCGCAATAATCGCGGTGCTGCGCATGTTACGAAGAAACAACAAAAGAACCAGGATAGCAAAAATCCCGCCGTACATCGCGGAACGACCGACATTGGTTATGGACCGCCGAATGTAATCGGATGTATCCATGATTGGCGTGATTTGAATCTGTGGAATATCCAGATTGATGCGCTTAATCTCCTCCCGCACATTGCGAGCAACTTGCACTGTGTTCTTCCCGGACTGCTTGTTGACGGACATGCGAATACCCGGTTCTCCGTTAAATCGCACAATACGTGTTATCTTTCGCCATGAATCCTCTATATCGGCAACATCCTTCAGGCGCACGGACACTCCTTCGCGGATAGCTACTGTTGTTTCGCGCAAAGAATCCAAATTGGTATATTCGCCTGGCGTACGGACCACCATTTCGTAGTTTCCCGCCTCGAGGTTCCCTGCCGGCAAATTTACATTGGCCGCTTCAATGTGTTTTATCAGGACATCGAGCGATATCCCAAGCGCCTTGATCTTGTCAGGATCCAACCGAACATGGATCTCACGTTCCTGACCGCCCCAGACGTCCAACGCGGCAACTCCCGGTACGCGTTCAATCCGATACTTGACCTGATCATCAATAATCTTGCGCATCACCACCGGATCCAGACGGCTTGACGCGCCCACCATCATAATGGGGAAACTTGCGAGATCGAATTTGCGCAGAGTGGGCCTGTCAGCCTCGTCCGGAAGTCGTGGGATCACACGATCAAGCCTGTCACGGATATCGTTTGCTGCAGCATCCAGATCAGTACCCCATGAGAATGTAATCCTGACGTTGCTGTTCCCTTCCGAGGATACCGAAGTGACTTCTTCCACACCCGGAACCGCGCTCATGGCCTCTTCAACGGGACGGGTGATAAGTTCTTCTATCTCCGCCGGGCTCGCGTTTTCGTAGGAGGTGGATACGCTCAAAGTCGGAGACGTAACATCAGGCATCAGGTCCACAGGAATACGGTATAGCGATACCGCGCCCAAGATCATGACAATCAGTGTCACCATAATCGTGAAGATCGGCCTATGTACCGAGAATCGGGAAATATTCATGGTCTGCCTTTTGCTGACTGCCCTGAACCTGTTGGTTTTGCTGCTGGTAAGATGATGTCGGCACCGTCATTGAGCAGGTGCTGGCCCAATGTTACGACCTGACCTTCCAGAATCGGATCGAGGATTTCTGCCATTTCGCCGATTGTAATGCCAACCGTGACAGGCACAAAACGCACCTTGAGCATTTCAACATCAGCCATAAAAACGCCTTTGCGTCCATTCCTTCTCACAATTGCACTCTCAGGCACAACGACTGCATCCTCGCGGGTTGCAAATTGAAGCTCAGCGCGCACAAACATGCCGGGAACCAGAAGGTTCTTCGGATTGGCGACTTCAATCTCAACCCGTGCCTGCCGCGAAGATTCTTTAATGAGAGGCGCCTTGCGCACAACCTTTCCTGGAAAAGTCTTTGATGGGAAAGCGTCGGTAGTAATAACGGCTGATTGGCCCACCTGAATATGCGGATAGTCTAATTCTATAACGAAAACGGCGGCAATCACAGCGCTAAGGTCAAGGACCGATACGATGGGATCATTGGCTCGAAGCATGGCGCCCTCGTCAACATAGCGTTCACCTATCACGCGCGTTGCGTTGCCGTTCTCCCATACGGCGTGAATGCGTGTGTATGACAGACGCACCTCATCCGCCTTCAACGCAGCTTCCCGCTGCTTCACCTGTGCAAGTGCAACCTCGTACTTGGCTCGAGACGCACTGAATCGCGCATCAGCCTGATCCATTTCGGACTCTGATGCCACTTGCTGTTTTCGAAGTTCCTTAACCCGTTCAAGTTCCTTGGCGGCAATATCCAACGCGCTCCGGAACTCGGACACATTGGCCTTTGCCACCTCCAATTCGGCTCGCGCCTGTTCGACTTGCCGACTGTATTCCTGATTGTCTAACAAAGCAATCAGGTCTCCATTTTTAACTTCCTGACCAAGGTTGACCAGAAGCCTTTCTAATCGTCCGGCGACCTTGGGCGCCACAAGAAATTGCGAGTTGGGAGATACAGTACCGGTGAATGAACGAATATCACGAACGGTTTCCCTGCGTACCGGTTGAACAATCACCGCAACAGCCGTAGATTGCCCTTGTTTTGATTGTCCTCCACCTTGTTCCCGAATGAGTTTGTCCTTTACTAGCCATACAATGAGCCCGACTATGAGCAAAATTATTACAACAACGGTCTTTTTCATGACGCTTATTCTCCTAACCAACGGGACGCATCCCGAAACTGTTTTCCAAACCTAAAAACTTTTCTCGAGGTTAGGGCCTCTCCTTTTAAAAAATGTTTCATGATAATGATCCTCGGTGTTGCAATTTTCGGGGCTGTTCACTGACAGCTCGAATACCACCCATGACAAAGACAAACAAATGTTCGCTCAATTCGTCAATCTGTTCGCTGGCGGGATCGTTGCTGCCCATTAATCGTCGTATGAACGGAGAATTGGGATTTGTATTCAATCTTGTCAAAGAGATTAACTGACTGTGCAAACTGAATGCGCAACGCCGCGCCGTCGGATCGTCGGGATCTACGCCGAGGACTGCAGCCACAGTATCGGCAATCCGCCCCATAAGCGGCTGAAGAAATCTTCGTTTCACCTCAAGATGAACTTCCGTCGGATCGCCCATCTCACTGTGAATAATAGACCGCAGTTGACCTGCCGGTCCCGTATCAAAGGCATGTCGAACACGTTGAAAAATGGTCTCGCGGAGCCGTTCAACTGGATCCGCAACTTCCTGAATCCGGTCAAAATACTCTTGGTGCACAATCCCGCATAAATACTCCCAAACCGCAAGGTATAGATTACTCTTCCCTTGAAAGTGGTAATTGATAGCCGCGATATTAGCGCCAGCTTCCGCACAAATCTTTTGAACCGTGGCATCCCTGTATCCGTCCCGCGCAAATACCTTGCCCGCCGCTTCAAGCACCCGCTGTTTCGTTACATGCTCATTCACAACACACCACAAATTCCATACTCTTCAAAAGCAAACAGGATTCAAATGAACAATTGAAACATATATTTCAACTCAAAATCAAGATGTTTTAACAATAATCCGGCAACCTGGAACAATAATGATGCTTTCTTAAAGAGTTCTCAGGAATTGATAGGAGCGAAATGCTTTTAGGTTCGAAACAAATCCTTTTGGATATATCCTGTCAAACATTCTCCGCGCCTTTTGCCTTTTTGGGACGAGAATAAGGACCATTGTAGGATCGCGACTTCGCCTGACCTTCCGGGCCAAGCGCATTTCTGTCGGTTCCCAAACCGGCAAGCACTTCATCCGTTGTCTTAAAATGGCATTTGGCTGTTTCAAGCAGGATCATGGGCGTGGTCTTTTCAATTAATTTGCCGGCAACTGATTTTACTTTCTCCGATGCTCCCTTCGGAAATTCGATTCCATATTTGTCGCGCATTGCCGCCAGTTCGCGAAGAAACATTTCTCGCGCAAGCACAGAAGCTGCAGCGACGGCCATATCTGATTCGGCCTTGTGTCTCTGAATAAGTTCGATTTGCCGTCCTTTTTTCATAAGCGCCGCCTGAACCTGTTCTTTTTTGCCGAATTGGTCTGATATCGCGCGCGGACATGACGGCACGTTCTCCAGAAGATTTTCAATGGCGCGCGCATGCGCCCACGATAGAATTGAGTTCACACTGCGCATTTTAGCGTAAAGACGGTTATAGGCGGTGGGACCTATTTTGACAATTGCAAATCTTTTGCCCAACGCTTTACGAATAGCGCGTCCCATATCCAAAGCCTTATTATCGCTGGTAATATTCTTGCTGTCTTTTACGTCTATTTCGCGCATGCATTCAATTAATTCCTGATCTATGTAAGCGCTTGCCACCACCATTGGCCCAAAAAAATCTCCTTTGCCGCTTTCGTCAATGCCCATATGGGGACTTGCCGCGTCTGCATCGAGGATGTCTTCGTACCCAAGCGTTGCCTCCTTAAGCACAAGCGGTTCCAATACAAAGGAAACGAAATCAGCCGCTCCTTTCCCTTGAACAAGACATTTGCCGCTTTTGTATAAAGCTATCAGACAATCCTCTGTTTTGGCGGCAACGAGAGTATGTTCAATGCGAACAGGACGATAATTGCCGTCGCGAAGCAAACTCATAACCATTTTTTGCTGATCCGCAGACAATTTGTATGTAAAGGAAGAACGATTTATCATGTAGAAACCCTAACAGATTCATGCAACACGCGCAAGATACAGCGGTCTGGTTCA
>JAFGTH010000146.1 GCA_016934225.1 Lentisphaerota bacterium
TACCATATACTCAACTGTTTCGTGAACTGTTTCCGCTCCGGAGCCCATTACGACGATTATTTTCTCAGCATCTGGAGCGCCTATGTAGTCAAACAGCTTGTACTGTCGGCCCGTGAGTTTGGCGAACTTGTCCATACATTTCTGAACAATCGCCGGTGTTGCGTCGTAGTATTTGTTTACGGTTTCACGTCCCTGAAAGAAAACATCTGGATTTTGCGCTGTTCCTCGAAGAACGGGTCTGTCCGGTGACATGCCGCGCATTCGGTGTGCCAAGACGAGCTTGTCGTCAATCATCGCTCTGATGGTATCGCGCGTTACCTGTTCTACTTTCTGGATTTCGTGCGAGTTGCGGAATCCGTCGAAAAAATGCAAAAACGGGATCCTGGTTTCTAACGTTGCGGCATGTGCTATTGTCGCAAGATCGCCGATTTCCTGAATGCTGCATGATGCCAGCAGTGCAAAGCCTGTGCCGCGCACCGACATGACATCGGAATGATCACCGAATATTGACAGCGCTTGGCATGCCAATGAACGCGCCGACACATGGAAGACCGTGCATGCGAGTTCACCTGCGATTTTGTACATATTGGGTATCATCAGGAGCAAGCCCTGGGAAGCGGTAAATGTTGTGACCATTGCGCCGGACGTTAAGGCGCCGTGGAGAGCGCCACTAGCGCCGCCCTCGGACTGCAACTCAACGACATTGGGGATAGTCCCCCATATGTTCTGGACGCCTGCCGCGCTCAATTCGTCGGCAGTTTCGCCCATTGGTGATGAAGGGGTAATTGGATAAATTGCACAAATTTCGCTTACGGCATGCGCAACTGTGGCAGCTGCCGTATTGCCGTCAATCATGACCATATTCTTATCGGACATTATATTCTCCTCGTACGTGGAATCAGTTTTCCTTTTTTCAAAACGTTTCGTCATCCGTGCGCTTCCTGGCGCGCGAAGCAGGATAAAAATTCTTGCCCGTCACCTTGTCTATGCAAGTGATTTGCGCAAGCTGTCAATCTGTCCGGCGCTGCCGAGGACTTTGTTCTTATGAGCGATGTATTTGGCGTACTCGTTTATGAACACGGTGCCCGGTTTTCGCAGATCGAAGTTCGCAGGATCATCTCTGAAGCTTTCTCTGTGAACGCGGCACCACACAAGTCGTCCGTCGGTGTCAATGTTGACCTTGGTTACGCCCATTGGCGCGGCCTTTGTAATCTGGGCTTCATCAACACCCTTTGCGCCTTTGAGCTGTCCGCCGGCGGCGTTAATACGTTGCACTTCGTCCTGTGGCACTGAGCTTGACCCGTGCATGACGAGCGGATAACCGGGCAGGAGTTTCTGTATGGCTAGAATGACTTCAAAGTGAAGGCCCTGTGATCCGGTGAACTTGTATGCTCCGTGACTTGTTCCAATTGCGCAGGCAAGACTGTCGCATCCGGATTTCTTGACGAATTCTTCGACCTGTTTCGGATCGGTCAACTTTGCGTTTTCTTCATTTACGGAGATATCTTCTTCGACACCGCCTAATTGGCCCAGTTCTGCCTCGACGGCTATATTCTTCGCATGCGCCGCGGTGACCACGCGTTTTGTGATTGCGATGTTCTGTTCGAAAGGCTCGTGACTGGCGTCAATCATTACGGAGCTGTAGAAGCCGCTTGCTATACAATCCATGCATGCTGCTTCGTCTCCGTGGTCGAGATGTACGGCAAATATGGCTTCTGGAAATATTTCATCGGCCGCTCGTATCATAGCCTCCAGAATTCGTTTGTCGGTGTAAGAGCGGGCTCCTTTCGACAATTGAATGATAAACGGAGCTTTGCTGTCCACATTGCCGCGGAAGAGACCCATGGTTTGTTCCGCATTATTTATATTGTAAGCGCCTACCGCGTATTTGCCATATGCGTGTTTGAACAATGCTTTTGTAGAAACTATCATTTAAACATCCTTTCGTTGATTTTGTATCACCCCGTAAATCTGATGTATACGGAAAAGCGCAGAGTACTATAGCCGTTTAATGAACCATGTCAACATTGGAATTATGAATGGCATGACTTTGGAGCCACAATAAACTCTGTGCGCTTGATGCGTTGCTTTATTTGCCAAACAAAAATTGTCCGTATGGCAAGATGGAAGATAACGGACCTATTTATTACGGTATTGAGTAGGCGTTTGACCGACCAGCTTGTGGAATATGCGGGAAAAGTAATATTCATCATGGAATCCGACACGCGCGGCAATTTCCTTGCCGCGCAGCGATGTAGTGCGCAGTAACGTTTGCGCAGCTTCCACGCGCAAACGTTGTTGATGGGCAATTGGCGACAACCCGTAGGCGCGCTGATATACGCGTTGAAAGTAGCCGACAGACAGGCTTGCCATTCTTGCCAGCGCTGGAATTGTCAGATGCTCGGCATAATGCTGTTCGATGTGTGCGCGCACTGTTCGCAGACTGGATTGTCTGGAATCGTCAACGTTCTTGGGTAAATAGAATTCTCGCAGCAAAAATTCAAACAATTGCAGGATTGTGGAACGAGTTCGTAACTGGCTGAGAGATCCGCCGGCCTCCAGCCAGTCCATTTCGCGTTCCAGCAAGCCGACAGCCTCGTTCATTTGAATATGCGTTAGAGTGTGCGGAAAATTTATTGCGTTAGTTGAGACTCCGCTCAGAAGCGACAAAAGATGATGGAATGGTATGTCCAGCATATTGTTGTCTTTTCCCCGAAACGAAAAAGTTATTTCTGAATAAAATACTTGCCCAGCGTCGATAATGCCAAATGCATGGGAATCGCCAGGAGACGTAAGAACCAATACTCTGGGCTTGCAACAATGCACAGCGTTCTGAAGGATGAATCTTCCTTCGCCACGCGTGTACAGGACTATATGATAGCTTTTATGGATATGTTGTCGGCGTTGGTGAGTTGCCGCCTTTTGACTCAGAGTGCAATGCTCAATTGTCATGAGGTATATCTTGCCGTTGTGTTCCACTTGCATGATCTGGCTTGTTTCAATCAATGTTTGCGGTCGGGTATAACAGCGCATGAAAGTCATAATAGTACAAAAAATAGTAAGAATCAACTATTGTCGCTAAGGATGGTGATAGAGGAACATACAAGAAATATAAACAATGGATTTGTGTCTGCAAACATGAATTGGAAAGTAATTGAACGTGGTTTGACAATGTGTCGGGGCGAACATGTTGCCGCCTTTTTTCAATTTGCGCTCTCAACTGAACTTGGAGATTGATTATGGCGAATGAACTCCATCTGCGTCTCGCGAAGGAGCTGGTGAGCGAGACCCATGCGGCAGGAGGAATGGCACCGGTGGACATAGAACAATTTTGGGCGGATCAGGAAATCGCCATGACGGATCCGTTCGGGGCGCATATTCCACAGGTGCCGCTGGGTGCCGTTTTAACGTCCGAATGTGTATTTGCCGAATTGGGAATACCGCAAGACACTTGGCGATATTTGAATGATCATGATTGGCGATTGGAGCTTAACAAAGCATATAACGACAAATCGGAAAAAATCGTGGGACGACGGATCCTCAATGAAACGCCATTCAATTCATCACGTGTTTATCCGGAACGAAAGACGCTTGCAGACCTGTTTGAGGCAAAGAATGTGTGGAGGGATCAGTCGTGGTGGCTGGAGCAATCGGCGCATGGGGAATCCGAGCTGAACGCTTTGCTGGATCGCGTGGAACGCCGTTTGGAGCGACCCCGCGATTTCTTTTTGCCGCCGGAATGGGAATCGGAAAAAGAGTCTCTTATGGCTTTGGGTATCAAACCGCGTCTTTACGGATGGCAACGTGGACCGGTTACGTTTGCCACCTCTATTTACGGAACTGAGGAATTCTTATTTCTGGTATTGGATAATCCGACATTGGCAGCACGTCTGCGTGATGCCATTTTGCACGGGATGTTGGCAATAGCGCAGTTGGCTTATGAAGAAGCCGGTTACACTCAGGAAAATGCGCCGCACGGGTTCGGATTCGCGGACGATAATTGCAGTTTAATGACGCCGGCCATGTACGAAGATTTCGGATATCCGATACTAAAAGGAATGTTCGATTTTTGCAGTCCAAATCCCGGAGACAGACGCTACCAGCACAGTGATTCGGCCATGGCCCATGTGTTGCCCATTCTCGGCAAGCTCAATCTTACCGGGACGAATTTCGGTCCGACAGTAAGTGTGGCTGAAATCCGTCGGTATTTGCCGAATGCCGTGATTGATGGCGAACTGGCACCATTTACGTATAGTCGTAACGATGAAGTGGGAATAGTTACTGAGTTTTTGCGTGATTTTTCTCAAACACGTGAACAGCGTGGATTGCGCTTTACAACCGCAGGTTCTGTCAACGACGGCACACTTCTCACCAGTATGCGACTGGTGATGGCGGCTATTCAGCGGTACGGGCGATATAATTGAGAGAACCCCTGTTTAATGCCTTAATCTGCATATTTCATGAAGGATTGCATGCGTGTGGGATAAGGCGTTGTGGAACAAGGGCTTTGTGTGGTATTGAATATTGTTTGAAAATACAGTTTGTAATATGGCCCCTGGGAAGATGAAGATGCATGCAATTCTTTACCAGAGGCGAGTCCATGCCTGCCAAGGCCGCCGTTATTGAGAATTCGCGGTATTCATACAGCTTCATCCTCAATGCCTTGGCCTTGATTAGTTTGAACTCGTGAAATAAGCGGGTTAGTCACGCCATGCAAAAACGCAGTAATTTTTATGGAAGCACAAATGGTTCTGATTAGAGACGAAAACGATACGGATTATAAAATAATTTCGGATGTGACTAAAGCCGCGTTTGAAACGATGGAGATTAGTAATCACACGGAGCAGTTCATTATTGAGGCGCTACGATCCGCGAACGCCTTAACGATATCTCTGGTCGCAGAGGTGGATAGCCGTATAGTGGGACATATTGCGTTTTCTTCTGTAACCATGTCGGACGGTACAAAAGATTGGTACGGACTCGGTCCGGTTTCCGTACATCCGGATTTTCAGTGTAAGGGCATTGGAAAGGCGCTTATACAAGAAGGATTGTCACGCTTGAAAACCTTAAAGGCAAAAGGTTGTTGCTTGGTCGGACATCCACGGTATTACCGTCAATTCGGGTTTAAGAATGTTGAGGGACTTGTCTGCGTGGGTGTTCCGCAAGAAGTGTTCTTTGTTCTTTCATTTGACAGGCACATTCCGCAAGGCAATGTCATTTTTCATGACGGATTCAAAGCAAACGGTCAATAAATCACTGCACGGTAACGGCGTTCTTTCTGGAAGGATGATGGGATTGCCTTGTGCGGGAGCGAAGATCATCCTCGGCGGCAACCCTTCGCATATTGGAACCGGGATATTGCGCATAAGAAAAACAAAAACTTAGTAAATAAGGTTTATACGTTTTTTGTTGATGACGATTTTTTCCCACCCAGTACTTCGAGCATCGCAATGAATACGTACACGCCCATGGCTTGTGCCACTAGCGCCGCTCCGCCGTAGGTCCGCGCCTCAAATAAAGTGATTGCACCA
>JAFGTH010000147.1 GCA_016934225.1 Lentisphaerota bacterium
AGAAAATTCAATGCGATTGGCAAAGAAAGCAGGACTGCACCCTCATGTTACCTGCATGATAGGATATCCATGGGAAACACGCGCGCAGGCGCAGGCAACAATCAATCTGACAAAAGACCTCTTTCGAAAGGGATATATTGACACGCTACAAGCTACGATAGTCATCCCCTATCCCGGCACGAGCCTATTCCGGGAATGTCGGGAAAATGGATGGTTAAAAACTGAAGATTGGGATCGCTACGATATGCGCGAGCCAATTATGAAAACTGAAATTCCGGACGATGACGTAATGGCGCTAACACGCGGAATTTATAAATCGTTTCTGACTCCAAGATTTATAACCAGAAAAATCGCAACCGTGCGAAGTTGGCGCGATATCGTTTATCTATGGCGCGCAGCACGTCGGGTCACGGGGCATCTGCTTGACTTCGGCAAACACTGATTACGATCCATAACGCAGGTAATAACAACTACTAAACTCTTGAAAACACGTGAAAACGAGATTTGCATGTCGTACAGTCGTTTATCAGATCTTGTATGAGTACTGAAAAACAATTTCGAGTGAGCATTGTAGTTCCTACGCTGAACTCAGCCCGCACCATTGAGGCGTGTCTTGCCGCTATTCGATCCCAGTCATTCCCACAGAATCGTCTGGAACTCATTATTGCAGATGCCGGTTCGACCGACGACACGCTGAATATTGCGCGAAGATTCAATGTGTCAAAAGTAGTCAATAATCCGTTGAAGACCGGCGAAGCCGGCAAAACCGCCGGCATTAAGGCCGCAACCGGAGATATCATCGCGCTTATCGACAGCGATAATATTATGGAAGATTCGGATTGGTTGCGAAAAATGACCGAACCATTTGCTGATCCTGAGATTCTTGGTACAGAACCATTGCAGTTCACATGGCGCAAAAACGACCCGGCTCTAACGCGCTACTTCGCAATGCTCGGTATGAACGATCCGCTGTGCCTCTTTTTAGGCAACTATGATCGTCTGTCGCTCGTTACGGGCAAATGGACAGGATTAGAAATAGATCATCAGAATCATCCGTCGTATATAAAAATTGTGCTAACACCGAACAATATTCCGACAATCGGAGCCAATGGTTTTGTGTTTCGACGCAGCCTGCTGAACAGCGTTACCTGGGATCCATACTTTTTCGATATTGATATAATCGCAGAGGCCGTGATGCATGGTCAAAACTGTTTTGCCAAAGTTAAATGCGGAATTGCACATCTTTACTGCAGCAAATTGTCGGATTTTATTCGCAAACAGGACAGACGCATAAAGGATTTTCTGTTTTTCTCAAATGAAAAACAGCGACGCTATCCGTGGCATAATCAATCACAGTTCGGTGTTTTAATGTTTTGTATCTGCACCGTCACGGTTATTCCACTGCTGCTGCAAATGATTCGAGGCGCCCGCAGAAAAGCGGATATGGCATGGTGGTTCCATGTTCCTGCCTGTTGGATCACGCTTTGGATCTACGGCGTCGCTGTCGTAAAGAAGCTGCTCGGCTTCCGTATTGCGGCAAAACCCAGAGACAACTGGCAACCAAAGCTATGATATCCGCCTCTCGTAGAAGACAACAATAGTTCCCCAAGCAAGCGGCCCTAACCGTTCTTTCAAGCTCAAACGCAGACCGTTAATACGCTCACCGTGCATGATATCGCTACTTCTCCAATATGGAAATGCCATCGCCATCTTTGCTGCGCACAATAAACTGTTTGCGAAGATAAGCCGTTGTCGGAGGATTCTCCCATCCAACCCAAGGTCTCATAAACTGGCGGCCTGATTGCATTTTTATAAACGCGTTCGGCACGAATCTCCAGCAACTCATGATAGGAAGCATTACATCCCCTTGAACCACTGAACACCATACGTCTTCATCATGACGGGCAATAGGCCGCAGATTCGGCTTTATCCGTGAACATTCCCAGGTGCCGTCAGAAACGAGGTTGGTTCCGTACGCCCGCAGAAACACAGAAATCCACGGATTAGGTTGAGTCGGCGTAACTTCAAGCGTTATTTCATGTTCCCCAAGCGTCAAGGTCACAGGCCACACCGACAACTCAGTCGGATTGTCATTCCCGCCTATCAACATGCCGTCCATATACAACTTGTATGCCGAAATCACATGCACACCCAACAGCGCATTCATGGGCGATTCATGAAACCACAGCAATTGCCCCGCCTGTCGCGCTACTTCCGGCAAATCTTTTTGTATAGCGTATTTCTGATATACCGATTTCGCCTTTTCAAAACCATACATATCTTCATCATAACGAGCTGCTCGCAAGGCAAACATTTCAGATAGATTCTTATCGGCAATAGCTTTCGAATAATACATCGAACGCTGTCGCGCTTCTTCCATCAACCCGATGCGTTCCAGTTCAAACAGCGACGACATGACCGACATAAGTTCATGCGCAAATGACGGACGCCTCTTATCGGGCGGAACCTGCATTGTCATCGAATTGTGGGGAGAGTCCTGGTACCAGTACGCAACACCCGACATGTATCCCCTGGACCAATTGGCATCACCGAACTCGAATTTTACGTTGAGACTCGTCTCGAATCCGACGGGATCCGACAGGTGGAACCGATACTGCGCGGTATTCATGGCCGCCTTTTCCAAAAGACCGTGAGTCGCCAAGTCGAAGAGACCGTAATAATACCACGCGCCGTTGAAGTAATCTTCCAGACCCGTGCCATGCAAGGAAGGCGAAACTTCGTTGTCAACAAGAAACGATTCGTCTCCCTCAAGAATGTTCCATGTGTTGTCCGTGCCGCGCGCGATCAGGTAGCAGCCGACGTAATGCCCCCGGCCCGTCGCCGACAACAAACCCAACGGCATGCCCTGCGACAGGGATTGAGTCCATCGCGCATGGAAATAATTAACCGGTCTGTTATCCACAGTGTCGCTTTCCAGAGTGTATGACACGCGCAACTTGATGTCCTGTCCGAAGTCATTGCGGATAGTGGCGCGAGCTCCTCGTTTGAAGGGCATGGGGAATCTGCTGATGAATCTCCCTCCGAGATTCCCGAGAACGATCGAGGAAAACGTGCGCCGGTTGATGCCGTTACAGAAGAAATCGCCAAGTGGAACATCAACACTTGGCGACTCAGCTCCGTCCCAATAGAAACGCAGCACCAGCTCTCTCAATATCCTGTCACGAATCAGGTCATCCATGTCGCTGCCGTAGGCTATCTCAATATTAAACGCTCGCAGCACGCCGCCACGCTCGCGATCGAGCCACGCCGTCTCCGACTTGGCTGGGCACAACAACTCCACCGGCTCTCCGCAACCGACAATAGCTTTCTCCAAATTCGCCTTGCGGTTGTTCCACGCATCCCGAGCCTTTTCCAAGCTTGATTTCTCAAGCGAATCCCATACCGATGGGAAAGATTTCACTCTTGTTCCGGCAGGATAGGACTCGTAATTGATATGGTAATAAGGTCTCGCATCCTGTTTTAATTCCGGTACTTTGAGCGCGATTCTCAGCGATTTTGCATACGGCATCGGCATGTAGCAGTACGCCCCGCCGCTCACAATATCGCAGAGAGGCGGTTCAAACGGCCTATCCCGTCCGAACAAATCCCTGTCCTTTGTTCGAATTCGAGGTATCTTCTCCCCGTCAAAGAAGAATGCCCATTCGGTCGCCGGGACGGCAGTCATCCAGATCCGTTTCACACACCCCGGTCCTGTTAAAGCCGCGATGGTCACATAGCCGTCGGAATCAACCTTCCTGAGATTGCCCCAATCCTGGTTCCCGCCGGTTCGATCATACGTCGAAACCATCGCAGCTCGGCCCAAAGGCGTTCGCTCAAACACGGCTACGTTTGCAAGATCTTCCAGGCAAGTGACAAGATTAATTTCTTCCCCACCTGTTCTACGCTCGGAACACCCGATTATTCCGCCTGCCAGAATGACTCCTGCCACCCAAAAAACACGTGCTCTCATGCGCTTGCCTTTCATTGCTGTTGTGATATTATATCACGCGATAATCGTCCGTCGCCGTCATCCGTCTTCCGCCGCGGATTGAGTGATATCGCCCCGAGCGTCTCTCCGAGCCACACCACATACGCCGAGAAAAATGATCACACGTGTGGCCAGTACGACGGCCAGGACTTCAGACAACGTCCATGCAGACAGC
>JAFGTH010000148.1 GCA_016934225.1 Lentisphaerota bacterium
ACATCGTTTGTCGCAACCAAAAGTGTTCCGCTTCTATTCGATACGATGGGGAGCAGTTTGTTCACCTTGTGCTGATCGCGTAAACCGTGGTCTTGAACTTCTAAAAAGAAATTGTCCTTTCCAAGGATGTCAGTATATTCACCGGTTTCTTTCACTGCGCCGTCAACATCTTCTTGCAGAAGTTTGGACGCCACGCCGCCTTGCAAACATGCGGACAGTCCGATTAAACCTTTGCTTCTTTCGGCAAGAAGTGCTTTGTCGATCCGTGGTTTGTAATAGAAGCCTTCAAGATGAGCCATGGACGCAAGGTATATGAGATTGCTGTAACCGGTCTCGTCGCTGGCAAGTAGAACGAGGTGATTTGGCCTTGCGCCGGTTTTGTCGAATCGGCTGGTGGGGGCGACGTAGAACTCGCACCCGATAATCGGTTTAATGCCTTTGGATTTAGCCGCCTTGTAGAAATCAACAGCGCCGTACATTACGCCATGGTCTGTGATGGCCATGGCCGGCATGTTATTTTCCAATGCGAAATCCATCAACTGATCCAAATGGCATGCGCCATCGAGCAGGCTGAACTTTGTATGCACATGTAAGTGTACGAATTGAGTGTTTCTGTTCACGTATCGAATGCTAGTGTGCTGTTCGAAAAAGAGAAAGCTTTTTTGACATGCGGCTCCATGCCTGCCATGCCGCTGGTATTTAGGATTCGCGGTATATTCGTACAGATTCATCCTTAATGTCTTGACCTTGATCGGCCTGCGCTCCTGAAATAAGCGTGCTAAAACAGGCATGACCACGGAATTGGAAACAGACAGAGCAGCGGTATTTCGATAACCGCACGGCTGGACAGGATTATGCTTGTTTGCTACGATTCAATCCATCGAAAGGAACAGTGCGAGATATGAGTATGAACAGCGAGAAAATAAAACAGTCCATTTTGGACAGTGCGCGTGTGATTGAATCAATGTGTTTGAAGGCCGACACGATTTCCACAATATGCCGGTGCGTTGTTGACAGTCTGAAATCGGGCGGAAAAATATTGACTGCCGGCAACGGCGGAAGCGCCGCCGAAGCATTGCATATGTCGGAAGAGCTGGTGGGGCGTTTCCGCGGTAATAGGATTTCACTTCCAGCCGTGGCGCTTGTGGCGGACACCACGGCTCTTACATGTATCGCCAATGATTTCGGCTATGATCAGGTGTTTGGCCGACAGATTGAAGGTTTGGCGCGGGCAGGCGATGTGCTTGTCTTGTTCAGCAGCAGCGGCAATGCAAAAAACCTTGAGATTGCGGCACGAACGGCCGCACAACGAGGAATAAAGACAATATGTTTTCTTGGCCGGGACGGTGGACGTCTCGCTGGAAAAGGCGACTTTGAAATCATTATTGATCACACGCAGACAGAACGTATACAGGAAGCGCATCAGGTGCTGTTGCACATTGTGCTGGATGCGGTAGAAGAGGAATTCAAAAATTGATGACGATTTTTAGGCGCAGTTCTATGAACATTGAGTTTGGCAAGATTCGCCGACGCATTCCGGGAAACGTCATTTCGGCGGTATTATTGTTTTTTGCGGTTACTGCGGCGGGAGACCGGTTGGATGTCGGCATAACAGTTGAATACAGCACGGTCCTGCGATTTGAGTCTATTAACGCTTCCATACGAATAACCAATAACAGCGGGATACCATTTGTTATAGGCAGCGAAGAAAAATCCGGAGGGCCTGTTATCCGTCTGGAAGTGGATAAGAAACAGCACGAATCATCCATGATGTTACGGAAAGAATATGGCGTGAGGAACTTGGTTGTTGATCCCGGCGATAGTGAAGCGGTCGTATGTGATATAGGTTTGTGGTATGATTTCACTGTTGAAGGAAAATATTTGGTTACCGCTGTCGTATATTGGATGGGGCAACGGTACATATCCAATTGCGTTGTGGTGAACGTAGTGCCTGGGATAGAAATTGCAAAGACGACCAAATCGCTCGTTGGGCATCCGGATCATATTCGTAAATATAGTCTTAGATACTGGGTCAGGAATAAAACTGAGCACTTATTTCTTTCGATTGATGACGAGAATGAAAAGGTGAATTATGGAGTATTCCGGCTTGGTAAAATAGTCAGAGTCTTTCAACCGACGCTCGAAGTGAATCCGGGTGGTTCTGTTACCGTCATTCACCAATCCGGGAAAGACATGTACACGCGTTCGGTTCTTGCGTCTACAACTAATCAGGTGGCGTTAATTGATCAGACTTATCATCTTAAGAACGGCAATTTGCGCCCGACAGACCTTAAATCGCCGCACCGGTGAACGTCTTGCGCTTCATTTTTTAAGGGGAAATTTAAACTCGTTGCTGTGGCTCGGGGTGGCAACTTTCTGTTGACCCGTTCGAAACTAGTCGGCTAAACTACTTATTTACGTTATGCACCCGTGGTGAAACTGGCATACACGCAAGGTTCAGGTCCTTGTGGCCCTTACCGGCCGTGGAGGTTCGACTCCTCTCGGGTGCACCAATTCCGGTTTGTGTTCGGGTGACTCTGTGTTAATTTACAGCGATGATGTTGATGATGCAGAGAGATTAAGTTGCTGATAAGCGGTTGATTAGTGGGGAAGTAAGATATGAAGATCTATATGAACGGGCGGCTGGTACCTGAGAAAGATGCCAAAATATCGGTTTTCGATCATGGTTTATTGTATGGTGACGGCGTTTTTGAGGGCATAAGATTATACAATAAGAGAGTGTTCATGCTCGCTGAGCATATAGACAGATTGTACGACTCAGCGTCCGCCATAGGGTTAAGCATTCCAATCGGCAAAGACGAAATGGTACGATCGGTCATCAGGACCTGCAAAGCTAACGGAACCGGGAACGGTTACATACGTCTTGTTGTCACAAGAGGCGTCGGCACATTAGGACTCAACCCATATTTGTGTTCGAAGCCTCAGGTGATCATAATTGTTGCAAAAATTCAGTTGTATCCGGCAAAATTGTACAAGCAGGGTTTGCGGGTTGTCACGGCCGGCACGGTTCGGAATCATCCGGAAGCTGTTAACCCCAGGATTAAGAGCTTGAACTATTTGAATAACATTCTGGCAAAAATCGAGGCTATAAATTCAGGTTGCATTGAGGCAATCATGATGAACCACAAAGGTTTGGTAGCGGAAGCTACAGGAGATAACGTGTTTATGCTCAAAGGCAATTGTCTTAAAACTCCTCCTTCGCATGCCGGTGCTCTCGAAGGGATTACGAGGCAAGTGGTCATTTCGCTTGCGCGCGAGAGTGGACTTGATGTTTTGGAAACAGATTTGAATCGG